>DASSQM010000311.1:0-8170 GCA_035702465.1 Anaeromyxobacter sp.
CTCCGGGCGCGCATGGACGAGGCGGCCCAGGCGATGCGCTACGAGGACGCCGCGCGCCTGCGCGACCAGCTCCAGGCGGTGGAGCGCAGCCTCGAGAAGCAGCGCGTCCTCATGGCGGACCGCGCCGACCGCGACGTCGTCGGCGTCTACCGCGAGGGCCCGGATCTCGTCGTGCAGGTGCTCTCGATGCGCGCGGGCAAGCTCCAGGACTCGCGCAGCTACCCGTTCCGCGAGCAGGAGTTCCCCGAGGCCGAGATCCTCTCGTCGTTCCTGTCGCTCTACTACGAGCAGAACCCCGCGCCGGACGAGGTGCTCGTGCCCGTCGAGCCGTCCGCGGCGGACGCGCTCGCCGACGTGCTGGGCGAGCGCCGCGGGAAGAGGGTGCGCCTCCTCACGCCCCAGCGCGGCGCCAAGGCCGACCTCCTCGACGTGGCGGCCCGCAACGCCGAGCAGGGCTTCAAGAGCTGGCACGAGAAGGACGAGCGGCGCGAGAAGGCGCTCGGCGCGCTCGTGCGGTCCCTCCACCTCGCGCGCCCGCCGCGCTGGATCGAGTGCTACGACATCTCGACGTTCCAGGGAGCGCTCGCCGTCGGCTCCGGCGTCTCGATGAAGGACGGCGAGCCCGACAAGGAGAACTACCGCCGCTACAAGGTGAAGGGCGTCGCCGGCCAGGACGACTTCGCCATGCTGCACGAGGTGATCACCCGCCGCCTCAAGCGGGCCCTGGCGGAAGCCTGCTTCCCCGAGCTCATCGTGCTCGACGGAGGGAAGGGGCAGCTCAACGCGGCGCTCGCGGCCGCCAAGGACCTGGGCGTGGCGACGTCCCCCGTGACCGGGATTCCGGGGGCGCCCTTCGTGGAGATGGTCGGGCTCGCGAAGAGCCGGCTCGTGGACCAGGTCTCGCTGGGCACGGCGCGGGTGATCGGCAGGCGCTCGCGGCGGTCCGGCGGCGAGGCCGGCGCCGGTGGGGCGCGCGGCGACGCGCTCGCCGACGCCGCGGAGGCGCAAGGGGCGGGCTTCGTCTCCGAGCTGGCGCGCAGCCCGGAGCGGGTGTTCCTCCCGGGCCGGAAGGACCCGGTGGTGCTTCGCCAGAACTCGGCGGAGCTGTTTCTGCTCGCGCGCCTCCGCGACGAGGCGCACCGGTTCGCCATCACGTTCCACCGCAAGCTTCGCCGAGAGCGAAACTTCCAGAGCGTCCTGGAGGAGATCCCCGGGATCGGGGAGGGCAGGAAGAAGGCCCTGCTCCGGCACTTCGGCTCGCTCAAGCGCATCAAGCAGGCGGCGCCGGCGGAGATCGCGGAGGTGGACGGGTTCGGCCCGAAGCAGGCGCAGGCGGTCTTCGAGTTCTTCCACCGCCCCGAGGCCGCGTCCGCCGAAGACGCGTCGGCCGGAACGGCGTCCGAGGACGCCATCCCGGCCGGCGATGCGGTCAGCGAGGCCGAGATCGACGCGGCGCTCGCGGAGGACGCGCAGCGCGCGGGCTAGAGCCCCAGCCCGGCGAGGATCGTCGTCACGTTGTTCAGCAAGCCCGCGAGGATGGGGCCGATCGCGGCGATGTCGAGCAGCCCGGCGATCCCGCAGAGCAGGTTGCCGACGAGGTTCCCCGCGCCCGGCACCGCGGTGATGTTCAGCACGACCTGGTTCAGGTCGACGTTCAGGCCCAGCAGGTTCAGGTGGAGCGCCCCGAGCACGAGGTTCAGGACGTTGCATACGACCTGCTGCGACACGATCGCGTTCGCGGCGAACGGGCCGTTGCTGCCGCCGCTCGCGAGCGGCCACGTGACGACCATGTTCTCCGCGGCCGGCACGCCGCCGAGCGTGCCGTTCAGGATGCCGATCGCGTCGATGCCGCCGTCCTTGTTCGTCTGCCAGCCGACGATGTCGAGCGTGCCCTTGAACGCGCCCGCCGACGACGTGCCCGTCACCGGGATCCCGGCGAACGGGTTCTTCATGTCCCTGCCGCGGCGCTCGCCGCGCTCACCGTGATCGCGATCGGCGAATGCTGCCGTCGGCGCGAACGCGAGCACCGCGGCGAGAGCCCCGGCGAGTGTCTTGTTTCTCATCACCATTGCGAGTCTTCCTTCCTCGTGCCCGGCGCCGCGGCGCGGCGAGCGCGGCCCCGTGCCGTCCTCGCGCGCGGCCGGTCGCCCGGCGGCTCACGCAACCTCGGCCCGGGCGATCCGCCGGGCAATCCACGGACCGGGTGCCTGCCTCCGCGGCACCACGCACGGCATCGGTCCGGATCGCGAACCGGACGGACGGCTCGCGTGTGGGCGCTCGGGCCACGCCGCCCCCTCCACACCCACAACGCTTGCCCGGCGGCCGCTTCTCGCTTAAGCAAGAGGACCGCTCTGGTCCGATTTTCCAAACCTCCACGCTGGAGAGCACATGCGCATCGCGGAAGACATCACGAGGACGATGGGCAACACGCCGCTCGTGCGGCTGAACCGCGTCATGGACGGCGCCAAGGCAGTGGTCGCCGCGAAGCTCGAGATGCGCAACCCCGCCGGCAGCGTGAAGGACCGCATCGGCGTCGCGATGATCGAGGCGGCCGAGCGCGCCGGGAAGATCGCCAAGGAGACGATCCTGCTCGAGCCGACGTCGGGGAACACCGGCATCGGACTCGCGTTCGCCGCCGCCGCGAAAGGCTACAAGCTCGTCCTCACCATGCCCGAGACGATGAGCATCGAGCGCCGCAAGCTCCTCTCCGTCCTCGGCGCGCAGCTGGTGCTCACGCCGGGCATCGAGGGGATGAAGGGCGCCATCAAGCGCGCGGAGGACATGGCGGCCCAGGACAAGCGCTACCTCATCCTCCAGCAGTTCGAGAACCCGGCGAACCCCGAGATCCACCGCAAGACCACCGCCGAGGAGATCTGGAACGACACGGACGGCAAGGTCGACGTCGTCGTCTCCGGTATCGGGACGGGCGGGACCATCACGGGCGTCGCCGAGGTGCTGAAGAAGCGCAAGCCGTCGTTCAAGGCCGTCGCCGTCGAGCCGAAGGACTCGCCGGTCCTCTCCGGCGGCAAGCCCGGGCCGCACAAGATCCAGGGGCTCGGCGCGGGGTTCGTGCCGAAGGTGCTCGACACGAAGCTCCTCGACGAGGTCATCCAGGTCGGAAACGACGACGCCGGCGCGATGGCGCGGCGCGTGTGCAAGGAGGAGGGGATCCTCGCCGGCATCTCCTGCGGCGCCGCGGTGTGGGCCGCGCGCGAGATCGCCCGCCGCAAGGAGAGCGAGGGGAAGCTCATCGTCGTCATCCTGCCGGACACCGGCGAGCGCTACCTCTCGACGTGGCTCTTCGAGGAGGGCAAGTGAGCCCACCGGCCAAGACGCCGGCCATCGACCTCGTGGCGCTCGCGCCCGTGGTCGACGAGCTGTGCCGGGACACGCAGGAGCTGGGCCGGTTCCCGGGCGGCAAGCTCGTCCTGCCGTCGCGGGACGCCGTCATCCAGATCGTCGAGGACCTCCGCTCCGTGCTGTTCCCCGGCTACTTCGGCACGAGCGACCTCAACGACGAGAGCCTGCACTACTTCGTGGGCGCCACGCTCGCGCGGGCCATGCGCGCGCTGGAGGACCAGGTCCGGCGCGGCATCGCCTTCGGCGAGCGGCACGACTACGAGACCTGCGATCACTGCGCCGACTTCGCCCAGCAGGCGACGAAGAGGTTCCTCGCGCGCGTCCCTGCGATCCGGCGGCTGGTCCGCTCCGACGTGGAGGCCGCGTACGAGGGCGACCCGGCGCTGAAGAGCCGCGACGAGGCGATCTTCGCGTACCCGGGCATCTTCGCCGTCACCAACCAGCGCGTCGCGCACGAGCTGCACGTGCTCGAGGTGCCCCTCATCCCGCGCATCATCACGGAGCACGCGCACACCATCACGGGGATCGACATCCACCCCGGCGCCGCCATCGGCGAGAAGTTCTTCATCGACCACGGCACGGGCGTCGTCGTCGGCGAGACGGCCATCATCGGCGACCGCGTGCGCCTGTACCAGGGCGTCACGCTCGGCGCGAAGAGCTTCCCGCTCGACGAGAACGGAAAGCCGATGAAGGGCATCCCGCGCCACCCGATCGTCGAGGACGATGTGGTCGTCTACGCCGGCGCCACCATCCTGGGCCGCATCACCATCGGCAAGGGCTCGTCCGTGGGCGGGAACGTGTGGCTCACGTCGAGCGTGCCGCCCGGCACGCGCGTGACGCAGGCGGAGGTGCGGGACATGCGCCACTCGCACGGGTCCGGGATCTGATCCGTGGCGCATCACCCCTGGCACGACGTCGAGCTGCCGCGGTTCGTCGAGGAGCCGATCCCCGCCGTCATCGAGATCCCCACCGGCTCGAAGGTGAAGTACGAGCTGGACAAGAAGTCGGGGCTGCTCGTGGTGGACCGGATCCTCTTCTCCGCTGTCCACTACCCGGCGAACTACGGCTTCGTCCCGCGCACGTACTGCGACGACGGCGACCCGCTCGACGTGCTCGTCCTCTGCTCGGAGCAGATCCAGCCGCTCGCCATCATGCGCGCCAAGGTCATCGGGGTGATGAAGATGCGGGACGACAAGGGCGAGGACGACAAGCTCATCGCCGTCTCGGCCGACGACCCGAACTTCTCCGACTACTCCGACGTCTCGGAGATCCCCTCGCATCGCCTGCGCGAGCTGAAGCGCTTCTTCGAGGACTACAAGGCGCTCGAGAACAAGAAGGTGCTCGTGGCCGAGCCGCAGGGCCGCTCCGAGGGGCTGCGCGTGCTCCGCGACGCCATCCGCCTCTACGACCGGGAGGAGGAGCGGCTCCGGGGCAGCGACGAGCCCGCGCCGCGGCAGCGGAGCGCGGGCCGGCCCGTCCGGAGCCGCCGGCGCTGAGCCGCGCCCGCGCCGAACCCTTCGCGCGCGGCACGGCTCCAAGGACATCGAGATGCCGATCTACGAGTACGCCTGCAGCCGGTGCGGGAAGTCCTTCGAGGAGCTCGTCATCCGCAGGTCCGACGCCGACGAGGTGAAGTGCCCGGCGTGCGGGGCCCGCGAGGTCTCGCGCAAGATGTCGCGGCCGGCGGCGACGCGCGTCGAGAGCTCCGGCGGCTCCGGTCCGCCCCCGGGGTGCGGCCCCGTCGGCTGAAGCATCTAGCGCTCGCCCGGTCGGGCGATATTTCCGCACATCTGCCGTCGAGGGGCCGCGGTCGGGGTCGGCGTCGAGGTCGGGGTCGCGGTCGTCCCGAAGCGCACCCGCGCGATACCGCCCGTCCACTTCGACCTCGCCCGGCCTCGCGGTACACTTCCGCCGCGTGCCCCCCTCTCGCCGCGCCGCCGACTACACGCTCGAGTTCGTGACCGAAGTGCTCGCGCGCGCGGGCATGCTCACGGACGATCAGCGCCGGACCGCGTTCGCGCGCGAGAACGTGCAGCGCGCGCGGCTGCTGCGCGACCACGCGTCCCGGTCCGGCGGCCGCGCGCTCCGCCGGGCGGAGATCTCGCCGGTCGAGGTCCTCGCCTCGTTCCAGTTCCCCGACCCGCAGCACGAGTCCGAGCTCGTCGACGAGGACAAGGCCACGCAGGCGGTCGCCCAGGCCGTGGGGCTCGGGTACCGCAAGATCGACCCGCTCAAGCTCGACGCCCAGCTCATCACCCGCACGCTGTCGAAGCCGTTCGCTCGCAAGCACGCGGTCCTGCCGCTCGAGCGCCGCAACGGCGCGCTCGTGGTGGCGTCGGCGAACCCGTTCGACCGCGAGCTGTTCGAGAACCTGCGCGGGCTCACCGGCGCCGAGATCGAGCCCGTGCTCTCGGCCCCGTCGGACATCCACCGCGCCATCGCGGAGGTGTACGGGTTCCGCCAGCAGATCAGCGAGGCGCACGTCCAGCTCCGGGACGCCGCGGCGGCGCCGGACGTCACGAACCTCGAGCAGTTCGTGAACCTCTCCGGCATCGACGCCCTGGAGGCGTCGTCGGAGCCCGTGGTCGCCGCGGTGGAGTACCTCCTCCACTACGCGTTCGAGCAGCGCGCGAGCGACATCCACATCGAGCCGCGCCGCGAGGAGTCGATCATCCGGATGCGCATCGACGGGGTGCTCCACCCCATCCACCGCATCCCGAAGATGGTGCACGGCGCCATCGCGAACCGGTTCAAGATCATGAGCCGGCTCGACATCGCGCTGAAGCGTCCGCAGGACGGGCGCATCCGCACCGCGCGCGGCGACGCCGAGATGGAGCTGCGCGTCTCGACCATCCCGACCACGTTCGGCGACAAGGTCGTCGTCCGCGTGCTCGACCCGGACGTGCTCGTGCGCGACCTCTCCGAGCTCGGGTTCCTTCCCGACGAGCGCGACGCGTTCGAGCGCTGGCTCGTGCGGCCGCACGGGCTCGTCCTCGTCACCGGCCCGACGGGCAGCGGCAAGACCACCACGCTCTACTCGGCGCTCCAGGCGCTCGCGTCGCCGGAGGTGAACGTCGTCACCGTCGAGGATCCCATCGAGATGGTGCACGAGGACTTCAACCAGATCGCGGCCAACCCGAAGACCGGGACGAGCTTCGCCGATGCGCTGCGGCACGTCCTCCGGCAGGATCCGGACGTCGTGATGGTGGGCGAGGTGCGCGACGGCGAGACGGCCGCTCAGGCGGTGCAGGCCTCGCTCACCGGCCACATGGTCCTGACCACGCTGCACACGAACGACACCGTCGGCGCCATCGCGCGCATGCGGGACCTCGGCGTGCCCGGGTTCCTCATCGCCGCGACGCTCACGGGCGTCGTGGCGCAGCGCCTCGTGCGGCAGGTGTGCCCCTCGTGCGCGGAGGACGTCCTGCTCACGGCGGACGAGGTCCACGCGCTCGGCGTGCCGCACCCCGAGGACTACGCCGGCAAGCTCGTGGCGCGGCGTGGGCTGGGCTGCGCGAAGTGCCGCTACACCGGCTACTACGGCCGGACCGGGATCTTCGAGGTGCTCGAGGTGAACCCGCGCCTGCGGCACCTCGTCGCCGACGGCGCCACGCCCGAGGTGCTCCGCCGCACCGCGCGGCAGGACGGGCTGCGCTCGCTGCGCGAGCACGCGGTCCGCAAGGTGGCGGCCGGCGCGACGTCGTTCGAGGAAGCGATGCGGGCGACGGCGGACGCGGAGGGCGTGCGTTGAGCGTCGCCGCCGAGATCGCGGAGCTCTGGTCCGCCGGGACGCCGATCGTCTACCTCGTCACGTCGGAGGAGGAGCGCGCCGTGGCGTTCTGCCAGGCCGCCGCGGCGTCCTTCGAGGCGCAGGCGCTCGTGTGGTCCGCGGCGCGCGGGCTCGAGGGCGCCGCCCCGACCGCGAAGGACCCGGCCGCGTTCCTCGACGCGTTCGCGCGGGCGCCGGCGCCGGCGCTCGCCGTCGCGCTCGACCTCCACGTCGCCCTGCGCGACCCGATCGTGGCGCGGAAGCTGCGCGATCTCCTCCCGCGCCTCGGCGCGGAGGGGCGCTGCGTGGCGATCGTCGCGCCGCGCCTCGAGGTGCCCGAGGGTCTCGCGGGCGACGTCGCGGTGGTGCGCCTCCCGCTCCCCGACGACGCCGAGCTGGCGGCGCTCCTCGACGGAGTGCAGGCCGCGCTCGCGCACCCCCGCAAGCCCGCGCCGGTCGCGCCGGAGGTGCGCCACCGCGCGCTCGTCGGCGCGCGCGGGCTCTCGGAGTCGCAGGCGCGGCGCGCCTTCACGCGCGCGCTCCGGCGCGATCCGTCGCTCGGGCAGGGGGGCGCGGCGATCATCGCGGAGGAGAAGAAGCGCCTCCTCGCGCGCGACCTCGGCCTCGAGCTCGTCGAGTCGGCGGAGCGGCCGGAGGACATCGGCGGGCTCTCCGGGTTCAAGGCGTGGATGGAGGAGCGCGCGCTCGCGTTCGATCCGGACGCGTCGCGCTTCGGCCTGCCGCCGCCGCGCGGCGTGCTGCTCGTCGGCGTGCAGGGCTGCGGGAAGTCGCTCGCGGCGAAGGCGGCGGCGGCGCGGCTCGGCGTTCCGATCCTGCGCCTCGACCTGCCGCGCGTGCTCGGCGCCGCAGGCGCGGAGGAGAGCCTGCACCGCGCGCTCGAGGCCGCCGAGGCGCTCGCGCCGGTGGCGCTGTGGGTGGACGAGATCGAGAAGGGCTTCGCGGGGTCGTCGCCGTCGGACGGCGCCGACGCGCGCTCGGCCCGGCTCCTCGGCGCGTTCTCGACCTGGCTCCAGGAGCGGC
>DASSQM010000312.1:0-10182 GCA_035702465.1 Anaeromyxobacter sp.
CCGAGACGCGGACCTGATCCGGCGTGACGCCCGCGCTCTTCTGCTCCTCGGCGGAGAGCTGCTGGTGCGTCGTCGACGCGGGGTGGATCACGAGCGTCTTCGCGTCGCCGACGTTGGCGAGGTGCGAGGAGAGCTTCACGCCGTTGATGAACTTCTTGCCCGCCTCGTACCCGCCCTTGATGCCGAACGTGAACACGCTGCCGAACCCGTTCCTCAGGTACTTGCGGGCGCGCTGGTGGTACGGGTGGTCCTCGAGGCCGGTGTAGTTCACCCACGCGACCTGCGGGTGCGTCTTCAGCCACTTCGCGAGCGCGAGCGAGTTCTGGCCGTGCCGGTCCACGCGGAGCGAGAGGGTCTCGAGGCCCTGCAAGAGCAGGAAGGCGTTGAACGGCGAGAGGGCGGGGCCGAGGTCGCGCAGGCCCTCCACGCGCGCGCGGATGATGAACTGGATGTTCCCGAACGGCCCCTTCGGCCCGAACACGTCGTTGAACACGAGGCCGTGGTAGCCGGGCGACGGGTCCGTGAAGAAGGGGAACTTCCCACTCGCGTCCCAGTCGAACTTGCCGGAGTCGACGATGACGCCGCCGATCGAGGTGCCGTGGCCGCCGATCCACTTGGTGGCGGACTGCACGACGATGTCCGCGCCGTGCTCGATGGGGCGCACGAGGTAGCCGCAGGCGCCGAACGTGTTGTCCACGATGAGCGGGATCCTGTTCTCGTGGGCGACCTTGGCGAGCGCCTCGAAGTCCGGCACGCTGCCGGCCGGGTTGCCGATGGACTCGACGTAGAGCGCCTTCGTCTTGCCGTCGATGGCCTTCGCGAGCGCCTTCGGGTCGTCGCCGTCGACGAGGCGCACGCCGATGCCGAGGCGCGGGATCGTCACCTTGAACTGGTTGTACGTCCCGCCGTAGAGCAGGCTCGAGGAGACGATGTTGTCGCCCGCCTGCGCGATGTTCGCGATGGTGAGGAACTGCGCCGCCTGGCCCGACGACGTCGCGAGCGCCGCCACGCCGCCCTCCAGGGCGGCGACGCGCTTCTCGAACACGTCCGTGGTCGGGTTCATGATGCGCGTGTAGATGTTCCCGAACTCCTTCAGCGCGAAGAGGTTCGCGCCGTGGTCCGCGGAGTCGAACGTGTACGAGGTGGTCTGGTAGATCGGGACGGCGCGGGCGTTCGTCCCCGGCGCGGGGTCCTGGCCGGCGTGCACCTGGAGCGTCTCGAAGCGCGGCTTCCGGTTCGGGGGGAGGGCCATGGGCGGAGTTCCTTTCGCGACTCGTTCGCTGTCCGTTACGTGAGACGCGCATCCTAGTTAACGGACGCTCGCTTTGTCAAGGTATCAGGCGAATGCGCGCGTGTGTCGTAATGACGGGCGTGTATCCGTTATAACGGATGAGGTCTCGGGGCCACCCCTCGTGCGGCGCTTCGCGGCGTCGCGCCGCCCTCCCGCTCGCCGTACATTCCGCGCCCGTGAGCACGCCCGACGAGCCCGCGCCGCGCAGCGTCCCCGAGCTCTTCCTCGCCCGCGTCGGGAGGACGCCGGACGCCGAGGCGTTCCGCTGGCCCGACGGCCGCGGCTGGCGATCGCTCTCCTGGGCGGGCGCGGAGGCGCGCGTCCGCGCCGTGTCCGCCGGGCTGCGGGCGCTCGGCGTCTCGGCCGAGCAGGTCTGCGCGATCCTGTCGTCGACGCGCATCGAGTGGGTCCTCGCCGACTACGGGATCCTGTTCGCCGGCGGCGCGACGAGCACCCTCTATCCGTCGTCCACCCCGGAAGAGTGCGCCTTCATCCTCGCGGACTCGGGCGCCGCCGTCGCGTTCGCGGAGAACGGCGAGCAGGTGGCGAAGCTCGCGTCGCGTCGCGCCGAGCTCCCCGCGCTCCGCCACGTCGTCGTCTTCGACGGCGCGGGCTCGCCGGACGGATGGGTGCTCCCGTTCGAAGAGCTGGAGGAGCGCGGGCGCGCTTGGGACCGCGCGCACCCCGGCGCGTTCGAGGAGGCCGCCGCCGAGGTCCGCCCCGACGGGCTCGCCACGCTCATCTACACGTCCGGCACGACGGGCCGCCCGAAGGGCGTCGAGCTCACGCACGCGGCGTGGGTGGCCCAGGCGAAGGCGGTGCAGGAGTCGCGGATCCTCGACCACCCCGATCCGCTCCAGTTCTTCTGGCTGCCGCTCGCGCACTCGTTCGGGAAGATGATCGGCATGGCGCAGCTCCGCATCGGGTTCCCGACCGCCATCGACGGCCGCGTGGAGCGCATCGTGCCGAACCTCGCGGAGGTGCGGCCCACCTTCGTCTGCGCGGTGCCCCGCATCTTCGAGAAGGTGTACGCGAAGGTGATGGCGGGCGCGCGCGAGGGCGGCGCCGTGAAGTCCGCGCTGTTCCGCTGGGCGCTCGACGTCGGGCGGGCGCGGTCGCGTCTGCGGCGCGCCGGGCGAAGTCCCGGCGCGCTCCTCGCCGCGCAGCACGCGCTCGCGGACCGCCTCGTGCTGTCGAAGGTCCGCCGCCTCTTCGGCGGCAGCCTCCGCTTCTTCGTCTCCGGCTCGGCCCCGCTCTCGAAGGACATCGCCGAGGTGTTCGACGCGATGGGCGTCGTCATCCTGGAGGGCTACGGCCTCACCGAGTCGGCGGCCGCGACGCACGCGAACCTGCCGCACGCGCGCAAGCTCGGCACGGTGGGGCCGAAGCTCCCCGGCGTCGACGTGCGGATCGCCGACGACGGCGAGGTCCTCATGCGGTGCCCGTGGATCATGCGCGGCTACCGCGGGCTCCCGGACCTCACCGCGGAGGCCCTCGACGCGGACGGCTGGCTGCACACCGGCGACGTCGGGTTCGTCGACGGCGAGGGATACCTCTCCATCACGGATCGCAAGAAGGACCTCATCAAGACCTCCGGCGGGAAGTACGTCGCTCCCACCGAGATCGAGTCGAAGCTGAAGGCGCTGTCGCCCTGGGTCGGGCAGGCCCTCATCCACGGCGACCGGCGGAACTACGTGTCGGCGCTCGTCACGCTCGACGCCGAGGCCATCGCGCGCTGGGCGGCCGCGAACGGGCTCGCCGGCCGAGCGCTGCCCGACCTGGCGCGGGCGCCCGAGGTGAAGGCGCTCGTGCAGCGCGACTTCGACAGGCTCAACGCGACGCTGCCGCGCTTCGCGACGGTGAAGCGCTTCACCATCCTGCCCCGGGAGTTCAGCGAGGCGGAGGGCGAGGTGACCGCGTCGCAGAAGCTCCGGCGCAAGGTGATCGAGCAGCGGTTCAAGGCGGAGCTGGATGCCATGTACCGCGAGACGTTCGCCTGATCACCCGCACGGGTGCGACCCCGGGTCGTTTGCCGGAATCCCGGCGCTCGCGGTCCTTGTCCTTCGGCCGTCGCCTAGGAGGGCACCGTGGCATCTCGCACCGCTCCCGTCGCGTTCGCGCTCTTGTCGCTGCTCGCCGCCTGCAAGGGCGGCTCCTCGCGGCCCGCGCTGCAGCAGCCGGGCATCGAGCGCGACCCCATCCTCACGCAGGCTGCGAGCTGCGACGAGCTCGAGACCGCCATCGAGGACGCGGTGGTCGCCGCGATGAGGGCCGACGTCGAGGCGAACCGCCGCGGGCGCGCAACGTCCGCCGTGCCCCCGCCCGCCGCGGCGCCGGGGGCGTCCGCCGGTCCGACCGCGTACACCACCACGAACTCGCAGGTCGCCGGCGTGGACGAGGCGGACTTCGTCCAGAACGACGGCACGCGCATCGCGGTGCTCGCCGATGGGGAGCTCCACCTGCTCCGGAGCTGGCCGGCGGACGCGCTCTCCGAGGCGGCGGCGCTCGAGATCGAGGGATGGCCGCGCCAGATGTTCCTCGCCGCGGACCAGGCGGCGGTGTTCAGCTCCATCTGGCAGCCGCGCAACGGCTTCGACGGCGCATACCCGCCGTGCCCCATGTCCCCCCTCGGCGTGGCCACGATCTGGTGCGGCTACTACGGGAACAACGCGACGAAGATCACGCTCGTCGACGTCTCCGCGCTCGACGCGCCGCGAATCGCGGCGGAGATCTTCCTCCCCGGCAGCTACTTGTCCGCCCGTCGCATCGGGAACCGCGTCCGCGTCGTCCTGACGGACGCCCTCCCGTTCCCGGACGGCGTCCGCTACTGGCCCGAGGGCCTCGCACCCGGCGCGGGCCAGGCGGCGTGGGATCTCGCGTTCGACAGGCTCGAGGCCGCGAACGAGGCCGTCATCCGCTCGCGGACGCTCGACGACTGGCTCCGGCGCGCCGAGGTCGCTCGGCCCGACGGTTCCACCGCCGAGCTGCCGTACGCCTGCGAGGACTTCGCGGTGAGCTCGGCGCCGAGCCGCCCCGGCATCCTCACGGTCGCGACGCTCGACCTCGCGAACCAGGCGCTCGTCTCCCGCACGTCGGTGATCGCCCAGGCCGACGTGGTCTACGCCTCGCACGACACGCTCTACACCGCGGTGCACCACTGGTGGTGGTGGCCGGAGCCGGGCCAGGCGGACGCCACGTACCTGCACGCCTTCGATCTGCGCGACCCCGACCGCGCGCCGTACCTCGGGTCGGGCGTCGTCGACGGGTGGGTCGACGACCAGTACCAGATGGACGAGCTCGACGGCCGGCTGCGCGTGGCGAGCACGCTGAGGACGCGCACCGCGGACGGCACGCCCTGGGGCTGGTCGCTCCACACCTCGAACCAGATCGCGGTCCTCGCGCCCGACGGCGGCCGCCTGCAGACGGTCGGCAAGACCGCGCCGTTCGGCGACGGCGAGATGCTCTTCGGCACGCGCTTCCTCGGGGCCCGGGGCTTCGCCATCACGGCGCGGTTCGTCGATCCGCTCTTCACGTTCGACCTGTCCGATCCCGCGAGCCCCGCGAAGGTCGGCGAGGTCGAGATGCCCGGGTTCATCGCGTACCTGCACCCGATCGACGACACCCACCTGCTCGGCATCGGGCGGGAGCGCGCCGGCGGCACCGGGCCGATGCAGGTGAAGGTCCAGCTGCTCGACGTGGCGGACCTCGCGAACCCCGTCGCCGGAGCGCCCGCGCTCGTCGGCGAGGGCTTCTCGTGGTCCGAGGCGCTGTGGGATCCGAAGGCGTTCACCTGGCTCGGAGCGCGCGGGATCCTCGCCATCCCGTTCGAGGACTACGCGGCGGGCCGGTTCGTGAGCGACCTGCGCCTCTTCCACGTGGATCCCGCGACCGGCATCGACCCGCTCGGCAACCTCTCGATGGCGGACGTGTACGCGAGCACGCAGTGGGACTTCTACTGGTCGCCCGTGGTGCGCCGCGGGATCCTCGCCGACGAGTTCGCGTACGCCGTGAGCGACGCGGGCGTGCGCTCGGCGAAGGTGGCAGAATTGCCGGCATGGCTCGCGACGGTGCGGTTCGCGCGGCCGACTTCGCCATGAGGCTCCCGCGCGTCCCGGCGCGCCGCGCGGCGCAATGGGCCGTGCTCGCCGCGGCGGGGCTCGCCTGCGGCTGCGACCCGCAGATGGACGCGAGCTACCTCGGGGAGCCGCTCGTGACGCTGCGCGGCCACGTGACGGGCGCGAGCCCGGTCCCGCTCGAGGCGGCGATGCTCTGGCAGCGCGGCGCGCCGCCCTCGTACGACGACGTGGACCTCGCGACGCGCGCCCCGCTCGAGGCAGGCTTCCCGGCGTCGTTCACGCTGCGCCTGTACCAGCCGCCGCCGGCCGCCGCCCGCCGGAGCCTCGCGACCGGCGAGGTGGCGTTCGCGCGCGCGAACGCGGCGGCCATCCCGTACGGCATCGCGACCGGCGCCGTCCCTGCGCTGCCGCCGCCGCCCGGGCTACCCTCCGCGACGGGGTCCTTCGCGGAGGACACGGCGCACTGGGTCCTGTGGCTCGCCGCTCCGGTGCCGAAGGGCTCGCTCACGGAGTGGTGGGTCGGCGGCGCGCTGCCGGGCGGGTACGCCCTCCTGCGCGTCAAGGACGGCTGCCCCACGCCGGAGGAGCTCGCGGCGTGCATCGACGACCTCGTCCGGCGCGGCGTGCCCGAGGACGGCAGCGGGGCGCCCGGGACGGCCGGCGGGTACTGCCGCGCGCCGTACCGGCTCTCGCCGGCTTCCGCCGGCGACGAGATCGAGCTCGTGCTGCCGCCGCCGACGGCAGCGCCGGCGACCTGTCCATGACCGGCCCCGGCGAGATCGAGCGGCTGTACCGCAGCCACGGCGGCCTCGTGCTTCGCCGGGCGCGGGCGATCCTCGGCAACGAGGCGGACGCGCGCGAGGCGATGCAGGACGTGTTCGCGGAGCTCGTGCGGGCGCCGCGCTCGCTCGACGGCGTCCGCTCGGTGGTCGGCTGGCTGTACCGGGCGACGACGCACCGCTGCCTGAAGGTGCTCCGCGACCGACGCAGCGGCGCGCGCCTCCTGCGGCGGCACGCGGCCGGGTCTCGCCCGGCCCTCGCCGTCGCGGAAGGGGAGCTGGCGGTGGAGGCGCGGAGCCTCCTCGCGACCCTGCCGGACGAGGAGGCCGCGGCGCTCGTGTACCACCACGTCGACGGCATGTCGCACGCCGAGGTCGCCGAGCTGCTCGGGTGCTCGCCGAGGAAGGTGGGCTACCTGATCGAGCGCGCCCACGGTGTGCTGCTACAGGAAGAGGAGGGCCCGGTATGAGCGACGCCTTCGCGTTCACGAGGTGGCCGGCCTGCACCTCCGCGCTCCGCCTCGACCGCTGGCTGTGCGGAGAGCTCGGCTCGGAGGAGGACGCCGCGCTGCGCGCTCACCTCGCGACCTGCGCCCGCTGCGCGGACGCGGCGAGCACGCTCGGCGCCGCGCGCGACGAGGAGCTTCCGCCGCTGCGCGCGCTCGACGTCCCCGCCCGCGCGGTTCCGCGCTTCGTGAAACCCTGGCGCCCCGCGCTCGCCGCGGCCGGCCTCGCCGGGGCGCTCGCCGCGGGGCTCTTCCTCGCGCTGCGCCCCGGGCCGGCGCAGGCACCCGGGACGGCGCTCAAGGGCGCGGGCGTCGGGATCGGGATGTGGGTACAGCACGGCGGCGACGTGCGGCGGGTCGGCGAGGGCGAGGCGATCGCGGTGGGCGACGCCGTCCGCTTCTCCGTCACGACGCCGGTCCGCGCGTACGTCGCCGTGCTGAGCCTCGACCCTGCGGGGCACGCCTCCGTGTACTTCCCGGTCGGACCCAGGGCCGAGGCCGTCGGCCCCGCGGTGGACGCGCCGCTGCCGGCGGGGACCCGGCTCGACGCCACCGTCGGCGAGGAGCGGGTGTGGGCGCTCTTCTGCCCGGCGCCGATCGAGCTCGAGCCGGTCCGCGCGCGGCTGGAGCGGGGCGGGGCGGCGGCGGCGCTGCCGGAGGAGTGCGGGGTGACCTCGTGGCGGTTCGTGAAGCGATAGCCCTCGCCGCGATCGCCGCGGCCGCGCTCGCGCCCGGCGCCGCCGCCGGCGACGTGGAGCGCTTCGCGGTCGTCATCGGGAACGACGCCGGCCGGCCCCCCGACCTGTTGCTGCGGTACGCGGAGCGCGACGCCGCCCGCGTCGCGGCGGTGCTGCAGGAGGTGGGCGGCGTCCGGCCCGAGAACCTCGTGCTCCTGCGCGGCCAGGACGCCGGCGCGGTCCGGCGGTCGCTCATCGCCGTGAACGACCGCGTGCGGGCGGCGGGGCGGGACACCGTGCTCGTCGTCTACTACTCGGGACACGCGGACGCGGGCGCGCTGCACCTCGGCGCGAGCGCGCTCGAGCTCGCGGAGCTGGAGCAGCTCGTGCGCGGCTCCGCGGCGGCGTTCCGCCTGCTCGTCGTCGACGCGTGCCGCTCGGGCGCGCTCACGCGCGTGAAGGGGGGTACGCCCATCCCGCCGTTCGACATCCGCATCGCGGAGCGGCTCGCGGGCGAAGGGGCGGTCTTCCTCACCTCGAGCTCCGCGTCGGAGGACAGCCAGGAGTCGGACGAGCTGAAGGGGAGCTTCTTCACGCATGCGCTCGTCTCGGGGCTGCTCGGCGCCGCGGACGAGAACGGCGACGGCCGCGTGACGCTCGAGGAGGCGTACCGCTACGCCTACGACGCGACGCTGCGCGCCTCGAGCCGCACGCTCGCCGGCCTGCAGCACCCCACGTTCCAGTACGAGCTGCGCGGGCAGGGGGACCTCGTCCTCGCGACGCTCGCGCCGCGAAGCCCGGACCGCGCCTGGCTCGAGTTCCCCGCCGGGCGGACGTGGCTTCTCTTGATCTCGTCGCGCGACGGAGCCGTGGTGGGCGAGGTGGGTGCCGCCGATCGCGCGCGCAGGCTCAGCGTGCGCGCGGGACGCTACTTCGTCCTCGGCCGCGGGCCCGACGTGCTCCTCGAGGGGCCGCTCGAAGCGCCGGCGGGCGGCGCGGTGGCGGTCGACGAGTCCCGCCTCGCGCGCACGGCCTACGCCCGGCTCGTGCGCAAGGGGGAGGGGATGGCGAGCGCCGTCGCCTCCGTGGAGATCGCGAGCCGCGTGCGCGGCGCCCTCCTCAACGAGCGGGGGCCGTGCCCTGGCGTCGCCGCGGGCGTGCCCATCGCGCTTCATTCGCTGACCGTGACGCCACGGCTCGGCTGGTGCCGCAGCGGCTTCCGTCAGCCCGGGCTCTCCGCGACGGCGGACGCGTTCGATGTCGAGCTCACGGCGGCGCACGTGTGGGACCTGCGCGCGCTCTCGATCGAGGTGGGGCTCACGGTCGGCGGGGCCGTGTTCCACCAGGCGTTCCGCACGGCAGGATCGGCTCCGCCGCGGACGACCGCGGCGCTTCAGCTTTCGCCGACCGCGGGGGTGACGCACGACATCGGCGCGCGCGGCTACGCCTTCGCGTCCGTGCAGGCGGCGACGTACCTGTTCCGCAGCCGCAGCACGGCGACGGGCCGGGAGAGCTTCGGGCCGTCGTTCGCGCCGAGCGTGGCCGTGGGAGGCGGCTTCCGGCTCTGACGGCGGCGCCCGGTTCCGTGAACCAACGCGAGCGTCACCTCACTGAGAGGCGCAATGGAGAGGCGCAGGCCGCGCAGCGTCCGCCGCGGGCGCATGCGCGTTGCGGCGATCGCGCCCGCGATGGGGGCGTCTGGGGGCCTGTCGGGCGGTCGCGCCGTCGGTGTACGATTCCGTTCGAGGAGCGTACCGATGCCCGAGCCGCGACGCGACCACGCGCAGGCCTGCCGCGAGCTGGAGGACCGCCTCGGCCACCCCGAGATGCCGGGGCGCTGGGCGAGCGGGCTCTGGCCCGTCGACCGGGAGCACGCGCTCGTCATCGCGCAGCACCACGCCCTCCTCGCGTCGATCGACGCGCAGGACCGCCACCTGCCCGCGGTCGAGTTCGCGCGCTATGTGACGATGCTGCGCGCGCACTACCGGTCGGAGGAGGCGCTGCAGCGGGAGATCGGGTTCCCGGAGCTGCCCGAGCACGCCAAGGTGCACGCGGGGTTCCTCGACGAGGTCGTGAAGATCCTCGAGGAGCTCCGCCGCGACGGGCCGAAGCCGAGCCTCGCGACCTGGATGGCGGAGGGGTCGCCGCTCTGGCTCGGCGTGCACATCCACAACGACCTCGCCATCGCCCGGTTCTGCGGCGAGCGCGCCATCCGCGTCGACTCCGACGAGTGGCTGTGGCGCGCGGGTGTCCCGGACGTGTCCGAGCCGCCCTCGCTCGCGCGCGCCCGCTTTCCCGGCCCGGCGCGCTAGCTCTGGAACGAGACGACGGCGTCCTCGAGCGATCCGTCCAGCCACAGGTCCTTCGCTTGCTGCAGGAGCGCGAGGTAGGCGCGGTCCTGCATGAGCTTCGCGTTCAGCATCGTCATCTTGTCGATGCTGTCCGTCTCGAACTGCCAGAAGAGCTGCGGGGGCCCGAACAGCTGGATGCCGAACTTGATGTCGATGCCGTAGGCCTTGTTGAGGTATCCGGTCACCTCGGCAGCGAACGCGAGCGCGCCGGGGACTGCGGCACCGTTCTTCGGCGTCACCTTGCGTACGAACTGGAACATGGTGTCCTCCCACGATCCGGTGTCGGAGGAAGCGTCCACCGCGGACGCGCCCCGAGCACGTCGTCGAGCCGCGTCCGAGGAGCTCGGAGCAGCCCGGCGATCCGTGCCCCCGTTCGCAGCTTCGTGACAGCGGGCACGTGGGGCCCGCCGGGATGGGCAATCACCGGATTCTATCGGTGCGGCCGTGCGCCTCAGCCGCTCCCCGAAGCGCCTACCGCGCGCGAGCGCGGCGACGAGGCCGT
>DASSQM010000313.1:0-6176 GCA_035702465.1 Anaeromyxobacter sp.
TGGACGTCGCCCCGGAACGGCGTCACGCCGCAGCGGAAGTCCGCCGCCCCGAAGTGCAGCACGACGTAGAGCAGGTCCGCCTCCTCGCGCGTGGTGAGGCTCCGCAGCGCCATCCGCCCGAGGGTGAGCGTCGCGGGCCCCGACTGCGCCGCGCGACGGCCGTCGAGGCGGTAGCGGTAGCAGAAGATGGTCCCCTCGGCGGGCGGATCGCGCACCGCGCTCGAGATGGCGAGGTGCGCGCCGAGGCTCTCCAGCGTCGCCACGCTCGGCTTCACGAGCACCTCGTAGACGCGCTTCCCGTCGCCGTACTGCTTGCGGTTCGAGGGCGCGCGGGCGAGCGCGGTCTCGAGCCCGGGCTCGAGGTCGACCCCGGTGGCGTCGCGCGCGAGCTGGGCGGCGCGCGCCGCGTACTTCATCACCTGCACCGTCTCGATGCCGGAGATCTCGGCGAAGAACCAGCCGCAGCTCGTGAACATGAGGAGCGACTGCCGCTCCATCTCGAGGAGCCGGAGCGCCTTCACGACCTCGGGCGGCGAGAGCGGCCGCCCCGCCTCGCGCCGCAGGAAGTCCTCCGCCTCGCGCCGCTCGGGGTCGAACACCACCTCGACGTAGCGATCGCGCGCCCGCCACGGATCCGGGAGGAGCGGCGCGGCCTCGCGCTCGTACAGCTCGGCGAGGCGGTCGCGCAGCCCCTCGAGCGCCGCGAGCAGCGGCGTCCGCCACGCCTGCGTCCACCCCTCCTCGCCGCCCACGTGGCAGCCGCAGTCGCTCCGCCACCGCTCGACGCCGTGGGCGCACGACCACGAGGTGTTCTCGGTGATCTCCGCCTCCCACTCGGCCGGGACGAGCTCGAGCGCCTGCGCGAGGTTCACGATGCGCGGCTCGCGGGTGCGCTCGAGGCGCCGCACCGCCGCGGCCAGCACCTCGTCGCCTCCCTTCTTGTGGTGGCCGAGCGTCTCGCCGTCGAACGCGATGGTGAGGATCTCGTCGTGCCGACGCGCGGGGTCGTAGCCGCCGTCGAGGCGCCGCAGGAGCGCGTCCGTCGAGGAGAGCGCTTCCCCGAAGGCGAGGTCGCGCGCGATGTGGCCGTCGTAGAAGAAGACCACCATTTCCCGCTCGCCGGCGCGGACGCGGTAGGGCCGCGTGGGATCGAAGCGCGCGCCGGTGGCGTCGTGCCATTCGCCGCCCGGGTCGCGCACGCGCTTCGCCTGGTACGGGGAGAGGATGGTGAACCGGATCCCCTCCGCCGCGAGCGCGGCGAGCGTCGCCGTGTCCGCCGCGGTCTCGGGCATCCAGAAGCCCTCGGGCTCGCGCTGGAAGCGCCGGCGGAAGTCCGCGAGACCCCATCGGATCTGCGTCACGCGGTCGCGCGGCGACGAGAGCGGGAGGATCGAGTGGCTGTACCCCTGGGCGAGCGCGTTGCCGTGGCCGCGCGCCTCGACGCTGCGCCGATCCGCGTCGAGGACGCGGTCGTAGACGTCGGGGCGCGACCGCTCCAGCCAGGCGAGGAGCGTCGGGCCGAAGTTGAACGAGAGGTGACGGTAGTTGTTGACGATGTCGACGATGCGGTCCTCGATCCCCTTGATGCGCGCGGCGCCGTTCGGGCCGTAGCACTCCGCCGCGATGCGCTCGTTCCAGTCGTGGAAGGGCTCGGCCGAGTCCTGGACCTCGATCTCCTCCAGCCACGGGTTCTCGCGCGGCGGCTGGTAGAGGTGGCCGTGCAGGCAGAGAAGACGCATCGAGAGCGATTCTCGGCCGGATGTGCGTGCGCCGCCGCCCCCCGGGTGGGCCACTCTCCGCATATCCCCTATCGGAAAGTGGAATAGACTCGGTCCGCCCGGGAGGGAGACCGCCATGAGGACGTCCGCCGTCGCCGCAGCAGCGCTCGCGCTCGCCGCGCCGCTCTCCGCAGCCGCGCAGCCCGTTTCCACGCCGTCCGGCCCGGACACGTACCTCGCGTTCCACGCGGGCGCGTACGTGCCGCAGCACGACGACCTCAAGAGCTTCGACCCCGGGATCGCGTTCGGCGGGACGTTCGGCGCGCTGTTCACTCCCCACTTCGGCGTCGAGGGGGAGATCGGGTACTGGCGCGTCGACGCGGCGAGCGCGGTGAACGGACGGGTGTGGGCCATCCCGGCGCTGGCGAGCCTCCGGCTGCGGTTGCCGCTCAAGGTCGCCGAGCTCAGCGCGCTTGCGGGAGGCGGCATCTACTTCACGACCGCGACCCACGAGATCCTCGCGACGACCGTCAGCAGAGCCACCGCCACGGAGCGCGACACCGCGTTCGGCTTCCACGTCGGCGCCGCCGCCGCGTTCAACCTCTCACCGACCATGCTGGTGGGCGCCGAGGTGCGGCGCACGTTCGTTCCGGCACGCTTCGCCGGTGAGACGGTCCGGCTCGACGGCCTCCGCGCCGCGGTGACGCTGTCGTACAACCTCTGAGACTCGTTCGCGGCGTGCGGCTTCGGACTTGATGCCCGCGCGCCCTGTGGGAGAGGATCGCGTCCGACGTCCGCCGAGGACGGCGGGGGAGGCAAGGACAATGCGGAGCTGGGTGGTCGCGGGAGGATCCGTCCTCCTGCTCGCAGCGTGCGCCACGCCGTCGCAGCGGCCGGTCGTGACGGAGTCGCCCGTGCCGAAGGCGACGCAGGTCGCCGCGCAGGAGGCGATGAAGACGCCGGCGTCGCCGCGCTACAAGCGGAAGGTCGCCATCGGCCGGTTCACGAACGAGACGAACTACGGCCGCTCGCTGCTCAGCGACGCGGACCTCGATCGCCTCGGGAAGCAGGCGTCCGACATGCTCGCCTCGCGGCTCGTCATGTCCGGGCAGTTCCTCGTGCTCGAGCGGCCCGACCTCGCCAAGATCGAGCGCGAGCAGGCGCGGGCCGGCGTGGCGAACCTCGTGGGCGCCGACACGCTCATCATGGGCTCGGTGACCGAGTTCGGCCGCTCGACGGGCGGCAAGGTCGGCTTCCTCTCCTCGACGAAGATGCAGGTCGCGAAGGCGAAGGTGGACATCCGCCTCGTCGACGTGAAGACCGGCCACGCCTACTTCTCGGCCCTGGGCGCCGGCGAGGCGTCCACCGAGGTCGGCGAGATCGCCGGCTTCGGGAGCCGCTCCGAGTACGACGCCACGCTCAACGACCGCGCCATCGCGGCGGCGATCTCCGACGTCATCGACCGCCTCGTCTCGAAGCTCGGCGAGCGGCCGTGGCGCACGGACATCCTCGACGTGCAGGGGCCGCAGGTCTTCATCAGCGGCGGCCGGAGCCAGGGGCTCGTCCCCGGCGACGTCCTCCACGTGATGGAGTCCGGCTCCGTCGTGAAGAGCGCGCAGACCGGCTTCGAGGTCACGCTCCCGCCGAAGCAGGTCGCGACGCTCCGCGTGGCGTCCTCGTTCGGCGACAACGAGACCAACGAGGGCTCGGTGTGCGAGCTCACGTCCGGCACGCTCGACAAGGCCGCGCTGCCGAAGCTGTTCGTGGCCGAGTCGAAGAAGGGGGGCCAGCCATGAGGACGCTCCTCGCCGTCCTCCTCGCCGCCGCGCTGGGGGCCTGCGCGGGGCCGACCACGGTGGTGCGCACGGCCGACACGCGCCCCGCCATCGCCATCTCCGGCGCGCCCTCGGGCACCGAGCTCTTCGTGGACGGCGCGCCCGTCGGCGATCCCGCGAGCTACGACGGCCGGCCGAACGTCCTGCGCGTCGAGCCCGGCACGCACGCGGTCGAGATCCGCGATCGCTCGGGGCGCGTCCTGTTCAGCCAGCGCGTGTTCGTCGAGAGCGAGCTGAAGACGGTGGTGGTGCACTGATGCGCCGCCACCTCACGGCGGCGGCCTTCGCGCTCGCCCTGGGGCTCGGGGCCTCGGGGTGCCGCCCGCCGACCATGTACCACTGGAACGCGTACGACGAGCGGCTCTACGCGCACTACCGGAACCCCCAGGATCGCGAGACGTGGGTCGAGGGGCTCAAGACCACCATCCTCGAGGCCGAGCAGCAGGGCCGCAAGGTGCCGCCGGGCGTGTACGCGGACTACGGCTACGCGCTCTACGAGGAGGGCCGCTTCCCCGAGGCGGTCGCGTACTTCGGGAAGGAGCGAGACCTGTGGCCGGAGTCGCGCGTCCTCATGGAGAAGATGATCCGCAACGCCGAGCGGCGCGGGACGGGCCAGGCCGGGAAGGCGCCGGCCGCGACCGGACCGGCCGGCGCGCTGGAGGGCAAGTGATGACGACCCGGCTCGCGATCGCCTCCCTCGCCGTCGCGCTCGCCGCGGCGGGGTGCGCGACGCCGCAGCAAAAGGACTACGCGAAGTTCATGTCGGCGCAGCCGCGCTCGATCCTCGTCGTGCCCGTGGTGAACAAGAGCGTCGACGTCACCGCCGCGGACTACTTCCTCTCCACCGTGCCGATCCCGCTCGCGGAGCGCGGGTACTACGTGTTCCCGGTGAACCTCGTGAAGCGGACGCTCGAGGACGACGGCCTCGCGGACGCGGCGCTCGTCCACGGCGCGGACCCGACGCGGCTCGCCTCGCTGTTCGGCGCCGACGCCGTCCTCTACGTCACGATCGAGCGCTGGGACGCGAAGTGGGTGCTCGTCCAGACGCAGGTCACGGTCGAGTTCGAGTACGCCATCAAGGACGGGAAGACCGGCGATACGCTCTGGAGCGAGAAGCGGCGCATGGTCTACGCGTCCAACGGCGGGAACCAGGGCGGCCTGCTCGGCGCGATCGTCGCGGCGGCGGTGACGAAGGCGTCGCCGAACTACATGCCGCTCGCGCGGCAGGCGAACGCCACCGCGCTCGCGTACCCGGGGCCCGGGTTCCCGGCGGGGCCGTACAGGCCGGAGTACAAGCAGGACTGGACGCCCGAGCGACGGTGAGTCACCGCGTGTACCCCGCGAGCCGGTAGGCCACACGGCCGGCGAGCTCGTGGATGGCGCGCGTGCTCTTCGCGAGCGCGAACGCCTGCGGCAGCCACGAGCGGCCGCGGCCGTCGCCCGCGCGGTAGTCCACCGGGAGGACGTCCGGCGCGAGGCCCACCGCGCGGAAGCAGCCGAGCGCGCGCGGGACGTGGGCCGCGCTCGTGACGAGCAGGAGCGACGTCCAGCCGCGCGCGGCGGCCAGGCGGCCGACCTCGATCGCGTTCTCGCGCGTGTTGCGGCTCGACGCCTCGGGGACGATCTGCGCGGGCGGGACCCCCCAGCGCGCGAGCCTCGCCGCGAGCCGGTCCGCCTCGGGGACGTCGCCCGGCGTCGGGTACACGAGCCCCGCCGAGACGACGACGGTCCGCGCGTGCCCGGAGCGGATGAGCTCGAACCCGCGCACGATCCGGTCCGCCGTGTCGGTCAGCTCCGCCTCGCCCGAGGCGCGGGAGGCGGACGCGTCGACGATGCCGCCGAGGACGACGACGGCGTCGTAGACGACCTCGGGCCGGTACGTGCTCCTCGCGCCGCGCTCGGCCGCGCGCTGGATCGCGTCGGCGACCGCCTCCGTGGAGAACGCGACGAGCACCGCGAGCGCGCCGGCCGCGAGCGACCATGCCCACCGCCGCCGCCTCCGCAGGAGCGCCGCGGCGACGGCGAGGAGGAGCGACCAGGCGAGCGGAGAGACGAACCACTCGAGCGCCTTGGAGAGCCACAGGAACACGGCGGCGCATCATACCCGCGGAGGAGCGTCCGGGTGGACACGTCGGCGCGTGTCCTCCCCGCCACGACTCGCGAGATCCGCCTTGCAGGCGCGGGTTTGGGCGGGGGCACGGACGGTGCAATCGAGGGCTCGCGGACCAACACCCGAGGCACCCGATGAACCGAGTCTATCTTCCGCTGCTCCCGCTCCCCGTGCTCGCAGTGATCGTGGCGGTGTCCGCCTGCTCGAAGGCGAGGACGGAGGAGCCCACGATCCACGTCATCCCGCCCGCCGTCGCCATGCCCGCCCCTGCGCCCGCGGCGGCGCCGGAAGCGCCCGCGCCGAAGGAGGCCGTCGCGGCGCGGACGGAGGAGGAGAAGCCGACGGCGCAGGACGTGAAGGAGTTCGAGAGGAAGGTCAGGAAGTGAGGAGGCGCCTCGCAGCGGCGGCAGGGTCCGCGGCTGCGAGGCGAGCCTCGACGATCCGAACCGCGACCCGGACCGCGACGTCGACCTCGACCCCGACCTCGACCTCGACCTCGACCGCGACCCCGAC
>DASSQM010000314.1:0-3086 GCA_035702465.1 Anaeromyxobacter sp.
ACTGGCCCTCCGCGGCGATTGCCGCCTCCAGGGTCGCGTGGTAGGAACCGGTTGCCGTGAGAGGGCCGCCCCCCCGACATCCCGAACAGCCGCAGGAGCAGCTCCCCGCGGTCGAAGGGATCATCCAGGACGCCGCCGATCTGAAGGTCGGCGACCGCGTCGTGTATCCGAACCAGGGGGTCTGCGCGGTCGTCGGCTTCAAGGACATGGACATCGGCGGGACGAAGGTCCACTTCGTCACCGTCCGTCGCGAGGAGGACGGCGCGCTCGTGCACGTCGCGCGCGACAAGGTCCCGTCCATCGGGCTCCGCCGCGTCGCGTCCGCCTCGCAGATGGAGGGCGTGTTCCACTACCTCGCGGCGCAGTTCGACGACCCCGAGCTCGACTGGAAGGTCCGCCACCGCGACAACGCCGACCGGCTCATCGCGGGCGGCGTCCTCGGCGTGGCGGAGGTCGTGAAGGGGCTCCACTCGCTCTCGCGCATCCGCCCGCTCCCGACCAAGGAGCGCGAGCAGTACGACAACGCGCGCCACCTGCTCGTCCACGAGATCGCCGTCTCGCTGAACGTGCCGCCGGTGCTCGCGGAGGACTACGTCGACTACGCGCTCATGCCGCCCGCCGGCGTGAAGTTCGACCTCAAGCCGCCGCCGAAGCCCGTGCTGCTGCCGTCCCGCCCGAAGAAGCGCCCGGCCGCGGTCGAGGAGGACGAGGACGATCTGGGTCTCGGCGACCTCGGGCTCGATCTCGACCTGGAGGGCGCGCTCGAGGGCGCCGCGCCGGCCGCGGCCGTCGACGAGGGCGCCGCGGCGGAGGAGGGCGAGGCCGTCGAGGAGAAGCCCGAGGCCGAGGCGGCGCCCGAGGGAGATGTCGAGGAGGAGCATCCGCACGCGGAGAAGGCCGCGAAGGCGGAGGCGCACGCGAAGCCGTCGAAGGCCGCGGCCCATGCCACCGCCCCCGCGAAGAAGCCCGCCGCGAAGAAGGCCGCGGCGCCCAAGAAGCCGGCCGCGCCCAAGAAGGCGCCGAAGCACGAGGCCCACGCGAAGGCGGAGCCCCACAAGGCCGAGCCGCACGGGAAGCCCGCGAAGCGCGGAGGGAAGAAGAAGTGATCCGCCTCGTCACTCTCGACAAGCTCGATCCCGGCGATCTCGCGTTCCTCACGAGCACGCTCTACCGCGCCTTCGGCGTCGGCACCGAGCACGCCGGCGACCGGCCGGTGCCGCCGGAGGCGGAGACGAAGGACGGCCGCCTCGACGCGGTGAAGCTGCTCCGCGAGGTCGAGCCCATCCGCACGTTCGCCGACGACAAGATCCTCTACATCACGAGCGCGCCGCTCGCGCTCAGGGCCGGCCCGCTCGGCGAGCCGCCCTGCTGGAGCTTCGCCGAGTTCGGCGGCGCCCGCGCCGTCATGACGACGTCGAAGCTCCCGGCGCGCGGCGTGAGCGAGGCGTCGATCGAGAACTTCCGGCGGCGGCTCGCGCGCGAGGCGACGCACGCGGTCGGGCACCTCTGGGACCTGCACCACTGCTACGACCCGAGGTGCGCCATGCATCCTTCCTGGTCGCAGGCCCTGCCGGCGAACCCCGAGATGGACCTGGACACGTTCTGCCGCGAGAAGAGCGAGCGGAAGGTCCGGCTCGCGAAGACCTAGTGGGAGTCGTCGCGCGCGAGGTCGAGACCCTCCGCGAGGCGTTGCGGGGGTGGGTCGCCGTGGCCCGGAGGCTCTGGGCCGCGCGGCCGTCGGCCACCCGGTCCGTCGCCATCGCCTTCGTCGCGGCCGTCGCGCTCTCCGGCGCCGCGTCCGTGGTCGCGCAGGCGCGGCTCCCGCACCGGCTGCCGTCCGCGCGCGACTGGGCGGCGCTGCGCTCGCTGCTCGAGCGCGAGGGAAGGCCCGGCGACGCCGCCGCGCTCTCGCCCCCCTGGGCCGAGCGCGCGCGGGAGGCGCTGCCGGCGGCCCTGCCGGTCCTCGCCGCACGGCGCTACGCCGGCGAGGACCTCCTCGGCGTCCGCCGCGTGTGGCTCGTCTCCGTGCCGCGCGCGCCGGGCTTCTCGTGGGAGCCGGAGGAGGACCTGCTCGCCCGCGGCGCGCCGGCGGGCGCCCCCGCCCGGCTCGGCGCGCTCGAGGTCCGGCGCCTCCAGCTCTCGTTCCCGGTGCTGCCGCTGTCCTTCCTCCCGGACCGGCTCGCGACGGCCGGCGCGGCGAGCGCCGTGCGGGAGGTGCGCGAGATCGCGGGCGCTCCCCGCCCGTGCCTCGTGGCGCGCGTGGGTGCCGCCGGCCCGGTCGCGCTGCGGTTCACGCCGGTGCGCGTCGGGCGGGTCGTCCGCGGGCACGTGGGAGCGGTCGGCGCCGGCGCGCTCCCCGGGGCCGTGCGCGTCGCCGTCGGCGTCGACGGCGAGGAGGCCGGCACGGCCGAGATCTCCGGCGCGGGGTTCGTGCCGTTCCAGGTCGACACGACGCGCTTCGCCGGGCAGGTCCGGCCGATCTCGCTCCGCGTGAGCGCCGGTGGTGCCGACGCGGAGCTCTGCCTGGACGCCGCGACGCTCCCATGATCCGGCTCGCGCGCCCGAGCGGCCCGCCCGGGCCTCGCACCGTCGCCACCGCGTGGGCGATCGCGACGTTCGTCGCGCTCGTCGCGCTCCAGGGCGCGCCGGGGATCTCGCGCGACGAGGGCGCGGTGATCGCGGGCGCCCGGCGCGGGATCTCCGTCGTGCGCGGCGGCGCGCCACCGCTCGGGCCCGCGGCGTCCGGCGCCGTCCACGCGGTCGCCTCCGCGGCGGGCGCGTCGGAGCGGCGCGCGTACCGGCTCGCCTCCGCGCTCGCGGGAGCGGCGCTGTCGGCGCTGCTCGCCTGGGGGGCGTTCGCGCTCTCCGGCCCGGCGGCTGCCGCGCTCGCGCCGGCGCTCTTCTGGCTCTCCCCGCGGACGTTGCACGCCGGCCTCGTCGCGACGCCGGACGTCGCGCTCGCCGCGCTCGCCCTGGGCGCCGTCCTCCTGTGGCGGCGCGCTGCCGCGGCGCCCTTCGCCGCGCGCGCCGCCGGCACGTCCGCCGCCGCCGGCCTCCTCCTCGGCGCGGCCACCCTCGCGCGCGCC
>DASSQM010000315.1:0-4347 GCA_035702465.1 Anaeromyxobacter sp.
GAGCGTGGACGACGGCGCGTCCCAGGCGACGCTCGCGGGCCGCTCGCGCGCGTCACCCTCGGAAGGTAGGCGCGAGGCGTCGCCCGCGGGTGACGGCGGGGAGACCGGCTAGCCGCGCCGGCGCGCCTCGAGCTCCTGGAGCAGCCGCTCGAGGCGGCGCTCCTCCCGCGAGACGTCGAACCCCGCCGCGCGCGCGCCGTCGACCACCGCGAGGCAGAAGGCGAACAGCGCGAGGTGGGCGCGGTCCGGGCGCTCGCCGGGATGGTCGGCGAGGAAGTGCGCGAGGCGCGCCTCGGCGGACGCGAGATCCCGGAGGCAGACCGCCGGAGGGAGCCCGTCGATCGGTCCGGTCGAGGCCGTCGAGGGGGCGAACGCGATCCCGGCGTCCGCCAGCGCGATCTCGCTCCCGTCGTCGCGCCGCACGGCGAGGTACGGCCGGCGGCTGTCGCGATCCGTCCGCTCCTCGAGCGCGGCCACGCCGGTGAGGTCGAGCCGGAGCGCCTTCCCGGAGAACACGTCGAGGAGCGTGGACGACGGCGCGTCCCAGGCGACGCTCGCGGGCCGCTCGCGCGCGAACCGCTCGAGGAGCGCGCGCTGGGCGGCGCGATCTGCGGAAGCGGGCGGGGTCACGCGGGCTCCGTCCACGAGATCGCGAGCACGGTGAGCGAGGCCGCCCCCGCGGGGCGGACCACCCGCGCCCTCTCGCCCTCGCGCTTGCCGAGGAGCGCGCGGCCGAGCGGAGCGTCCACGCTGATGTGCCCGCGGGCGACGTCGAACTCGTCCGGCCCGACGAGGCGGTACGTCCGCTCCTCGCCGTCCTCGTCCTCGACCGTCACCCACGCGCCGAAGAAGGCGCGGCCGCTCGGGTGCGGCTGCGGGTCGATCACCGTGAGCCGGTCCATGCGCTCGGACAGCTCGCGCAGGCGCCGGTCGAGCTCGCGCAGCTTCCGCTTGCCGTAGATGTACTCCGCGTTCTCGCTGCGGTCGCCCAGCGCGGCGGCCGCCTCGACCTCCGCCACGATGCGGGGCCGTTCCACGGTCCAGATGCGCTCGTGCTCCTCCGCGATGCGGCGGAAGCCTTCGCGCGTGATGTAGCGAATGGTGGACATCGCCCGCTTACTGATTGTCCGCCCGGCGCCGTCCTGTCAACGAGGGACGCCGCCCGGGAGCGCCGGACTCTTGCCTGTCGGGACGCGCCGGGTTCTACTCGGAGTGCCGGGACCGAGCAGGAGCGAGATGGCGGATCGGTACATCTACGCGGTGGCCGTGGAGGCCTTCTTCCTGCGGGCCATGGCGGGCCGGCTCGACGCGGGCGCGAAGGCGCGCCTGCGCGAGGCGGGCATCGCGGTGGACGAGCCGCTCCTGTCCGTCTACCCGGCCGCGGTGTTCCACCGCTGCGTCGCGCTCGCCGCCGAGGCCGCCCACCCGGGTGCGGCGCGCGACGAGGCGCAGTTCCGCGCCGGCCGCGATCACATCGACGCGTTCGCGCAGTCGTACCCGGGCAAGATGATGGCCGCGCTGGCGCGCCAGATCGACCCGCGCACCATCCTCGAGTACTGCGGCACCTTCATCCGCCTCGGAAACAACTTCACCGAGACGAGGGCGCGGACGATCGGGCCCTCGCAGGTCGAGGTGTGGATGAACGACGTGGGCGAGGTGCCCTCCTGGTACCGCGGAATCCTCCAGCGAGGCATGGAGGTCGCGGGGGTGAAGGGCGTCGGGGTCGACATCGTCCCGGGCGCCGCGCCGCCCGCGGCGACGTACGCCGTCTCCTGGGCCGGCCGTCCCTGATCCGAGGACCGCGAAGCTGGCGCGATCGCCGGGTGCGGGCTAATCTCGCGCCCGCGTGAGGATCTCCGAGCTGCTCAAGTTCGCGCGCGAGCGCGGCGAGCCGATCTTCTCCTTCGAGTTCTTTCCACCGAAGACGGACGAGGGCGTCCGGACGCTGTTCGAGACGGTCGAGGCGCTGCGGCCGCTCGCGCCGGCCTACGTCTCCGTGACCTACGGCGCGGGCGGCTCGACGCGCACGCGCACGGTCGAGCTCGTGAAGAGGCTCAAGCGGGAGGCCGAGGTGGAGGCGATGGCCCACGTCACGTGCGTGGGCGCCTCGCGCGACGAGATCGCCGCCGTGCTCGACGAGGTCGCGGACGCAGGCATCCAGAACGTGCTCGCGCTGCGCGGCGATCCCCCGCGCGGCCAGACCGAGTTCGTGCCGCACCCCGAGGGCTTCCGCCACGCGAGCGAGCTCGTGGCGTTCATCCGCTCGCGCCCGGAGCGCTGGCGCTTCTGCGTGGGCGCAGCCGCGTACCCCGAGGGCCACGTCGAGACGCGCGACCTCGGCCAGGACCTCAGGAACCTCATCGCCAAGGTCTCGGCGGGCGTCGACTTCCTCGTGACGCAGCTCTTCTTCGACAACGAGAAGTACTTCGCGTTCGTGCAGCGCGCGCGGGCGGCGGGGATCTCGCTCCCCATCGTCCCCGGGATCATGCCGTTCACGAACGTGGAGCAGGTGGAGCGCTTCACGGCGATGTGCGGCGCGTCCATCCCGCCGCCGCTGCGCGCGGCGATGGAGGTCCGTCGCGCGGACGCGGACGCCGCCCGCGAGCTCGGCGTCGCCTACGCGAGCCTCCAGTGCGCGGACCTGCTCCGGCGCGGCGCGCCGGGCATCCACTTCTACACGCTCAACCGCTCTCCCTCGACGCGCGCGATCGTCGCCGCGCTCCGGGCGAACGAGCCCTGGCGCGGCTAGGCCGGCGCGGCGCGCCTCGCTCAGCGGGACCGGGAGCGGGACCGGCCCTTGCGGGAGCCGCCGCGCCGGGACTTCGTCTGGCCCGCCTTGCGGCGCTGCTTGTTCACGGTGCGCGCAGCGATCTCCTTCGCGCGACGCAGGCTCGCTCCGCGGCTCTTCGCGGACCGCTTGATGTGCTCGTACTGCCGCGTGCGCTTCGAGCTCTTCACTCCCCTGGGTGGCATGTCCGTTCCTCCTAGGCAGGAAGGTAGGTCGCCGAGCGCCGCGCCGCCCGCGGCGGCTCAGCGCCGCGGGGCGTCCCGCCCGGTGACCACCGTCCAGGGCCGCACCCGCCAGGAGGTGACGAGGCCGTTCGCGACGTAGGGATCCTCGCGCACGAACGCCTCGACGTCGGCGGCCGAGGCCGCCTCGAACACGAGGAGCGCGCCGTCGTCCGCCGGATCGAACGCGCCGCCGAGGAGGAGCTTGCCGTCCCTGCCGAACCGCTCCGCGAGGGCGAGGTGGGCGGCGCGAAACGGCTTGCGGCGCTCCGCGTAGCCGGGGACGACGTCGTACAGGAGGGCGAAGTACATGCCGACGAGCTTGTCGGGCGGGCCCGCTGGCGGCAACCGCCGCCGGGGCCTGCCGTGAGCCCGTCGAAGCGCGTCGCTGCGGCGCGCCGGGGAGCTGCCCCGGGCGCCCGGCGGTCAGGAGCGGCCGCCGGACGCCCGGGCGATCCGCGCTACTTGGTCGCCGGCGCGGGGGCGGCGGGCGCCTTCTCCGCAGGAGCGGGCGAGGCCGGCGCGGACGACGCCGGGGCGGGGGTCGCCGGCTTCGGCGCGGCCTTCGCGGGCGCCTTCTCGTTCGCGGTGGCGCCCTTGTGCTCCGCGGCGCCCTTCGTCTCGGGCTTGTCCGGGGTCGCCTTCTCGACCTTCTTCTCGGGCGCGGCCTTCTTCTCCGCGGCCGCCTTCTCGGGCGTCGCCTGCTTCTGCTCCGCCGACGCCGCGACCTTCGAGTGCGCGCGGTGGTGGCGGTGCGCGGTGGCGGCCTTCGGCGCGGGCGCGGCCGTCGTCGCGGACGACGTGGTGGCGAGGGCCGGCGCGGCGAGGCCGAGCACGGCGATGGCGGTGGCGATTCGGGACACGAGCTTCTTCATGGTGTGGTTCTCCTTGCCTCGACGGAGGGTGACCGTCGGGCTCTGCGTTCACCGGGTTGGACGTGGCTCGCCGCGCCGTATTCACGCCGTGCGCACGGCCGGCGTCGGATTCGCCGGCGCGGGCCGCGGGATGGCGGGCAGGGGCGGAGGGAGCAGCGCGGTGAGCGGCGCACGCAGCGGCCTCAGCTCCGCGAAGATCTCGTCGAGCGGATGCAGCGGCGGCTCGGCGCGCTCGACGAAGAAGTTCGCGATGTCGACCGCGTGGTTCGTCACGTCGGCTCCGAGGACGTACACCGCGGCGTCGATGGCGCGGAGCGCCTCGCGGTGCGCCTCGAGGAAGCGCTCGTGCGCGGCGTCGGCGTCGTCGGCCCCGCCGTCGTCGCCCTCGGCGGCTCCCTCGCCGACTGCCTCGGCGGCCCGCTCGGCCATCGCGCGGTGGCGCTCCGCGAACGCGGTCTCGAGC
>DASSQM010000316.1:0-8518 GCA_035702465.1 Anaeromyxobacter sp.
CCGCCACGGTGCGGCGCCGGCGGCCGCCGACGACGCGCGAGCTGGTCCGCGCGGCCGCGCTCTACACGTGGGTCTCTTCGGCGAAGGCGGAGCGCGAGCTCGGCTACGCGATCCGCCCGCTCGACGAGATGCTCGTCGACACGCTCCGCTTCGCGCTCGAGACGGGGAAGCTCAGGCCGGAGACGGCGGCGCTCCGGGCGATCGCGTCGAGTCCGCGGACGGCGGCCTGAGCCGCGCCAGCCGCACGAGCCGCGGCGACGCGTCCACCACCTCGATCTCCGTGCCGTCGGGCAGGTGCAGCCGCGTGCCGCGCTCCGGCACCGCGCCGGCGAGCGCGATGCAGAGCCCGGCGATGGTCGTGTAGCCCTCGCCCTCCGGCAGGTCGAGGCCGAGCGCGCGGTTCACCTCGCGGATCGGCGCGTCGCCGCGCACGAGCGCGCTCCCCCCCGGCTCCTTCTGGAAGAGCGCCTCGGGCTCGTCGCGCTCCCCGGTGATCTCTCCCACGAGCTCCTCGACGAGGTCCTCGAGCGTGAGGAGGCCGGCGACGCCGCCGTGCTCGTCGACCACCACGGCGATCTGCGTCCGGCGCCGCTGCATCTCCCGCAGCACGTGGACCGCCTTCGCGGACGAGGGGACGAAGTGCACCGGCCGGAGGAGATCGTCGAGCACGATGAGCTGGCGCTCCCACGCCATGGCGGCGAGGTCCTTCGCCATCACGTAGCCCACGATGTTGTCGAGCGCGCCGTCGTACACGGGCATGCGCGAGCGGCCCTCCTCGAGGAGCAGCCGCTTGAGCTCCTCCTGGGGCGCGTCGCGCGGGAGGGCGACGACGCGGCTCCGGGGCACCATGGCGTCGCCCGCCGTCAGGTCGCGGAACGCGAGCGCCCGGGAGGTGATCTCCGCGGTCGGCTCGTCGAGCGCGCCCGCCTTGCCCGCCTCGTGGACGAGCTGCTCGATCTCCTCCACCGAGAGGCGCGCCTCGGTGAAGGTCGTTCGATCCCCAAAAGGTCGCAGGACGAGGTTCGACGCCTGCGTCAGGAGCCACACGATCGGGCGAGTCGCGCCGGAGAGCGCGAGGAGCGGCCGCGCCACGAGGAGCGCGTAGCGCTCGGAGGCGCGCAGCCCGAGCGACTTCGGCACGAGCTCGCCGAGCACGAGCGAGAGGAACGACACGATCGCCACGACGAGCGCGAGCGCGAGCTGGTCGGCGTACGCCTCGAGGAGGCTCGATCGTCGCAGCAGCGGCGAGAGCCGCCCCGCGAGCGAGGCGCCGCCGAACACGGCCGCCGTCGAGCTGACCACGGTCACGCCGACCTGCACCGTGGCGAGGAACCGCTCCGGATCGTCGCGGAGCCGCTTCACCGCGCGCGCAGACGCGCGTCCTTCCTCGACGAGCTGGGCGAGCCGCGTCTTGCGGAGCGCGATGATCGCGATCTCGGAGCCCGCGAAGACGCCGTTCGCGAGGACGAGCGCGATGATGATGCCGATCTCGGTCAGGATCTCGCGCAGGCGCTCGTCTCCGCTCGCCTGCGTAGCATGCGGATCGCGCCGCGGCGAGCGGTTCGGATCATGCGTGCCGCGGTGCGCCGCGCACGTCGCTCCCGGGCGGGGACTCCCACTCTCCGAGGATCGTCCCTAGTTGAGGCTCTCGGCCTCACGTGCAGCGTTTCACGGACGCGGGAGCGGCGTCATGACGGGCGCGAGCGGCATCTCGGGAGCGGCGGATCGCGGGTTTCCGGTGTGGGGAGGTCCCGCCGAGCGGCTGCGCTTCCTCCTGCAGTGGGCGGTGCTCGCCCCGTCGCGTCACAACGCGCAGCCGTGGCTCTTCGAGATCGAGGGCGACGAGGTGCGGATGTACGCGGACTTGACGCGTGCGCTGCCCGCGTCCGATCCGGACGGCCGTCAGCTCCTCATGAGCTGCGGCGCCGCGCTCGTGAACCTGCGGCTCGCCGCCGCACACTTCGGGCACGCGACGACGTCCGAGCTCGTCCCCGGCGTCCGCCGCGACGGCCTGCTCGCGCGGGTTCGCCTCGAGGAGCGGTGCTCCTCGACGCCCGAGGTCGAGGAGATGTTCCAGGCCATCCCGCGCCGCCGCACGAACCGCCTCCCGCTCGACGGGCGCGAGCCGCCGGAGGGCCTCGTCACCGCGCTCCTCCGCGAGGCGCGGCGCGAGGGCGCATGGCTCCGGCCGATCGAGGAGCGAGAGCGAGTCCCGGTCGCGGAGCTCGTGGCCGAGGGCGACGAGCAGCAGCTCTCGTCGTCGCGGTTCCGCGCGGAGCTCTCCCGATGGGTGCGGCCGAACGGCACCCCGCGCCGCGACGGCATGCCCGGCTACGCGCTCGGCATGAGCGACGCCGTGGCGATGCTGCACCCGCTCCTCGTCCGGCTCGGTAGCACCGCGCGTGAACATGCGGATCGCGATCGCCGCCGCGCCACCACCTGCAAGGCGCTGCTCCTCCTCTCGACGCCGCGCGACGGCAAGGTGGAGTGGCTCGCCGCGGGCGAGGCGATGCAGCGCATCCTGCTCCGGGCCGCGTCCCGAGGCCTCTTCGCCTCCTACTTCATGCAGCCGATCGAGCTCCCGGACCTCCGGCGGCGGCTGCGCGATCTCCTCGTCGATCCCGGCGCGCCGCAGATCCTGTTCCGGCTCGGCTACGGGCTCGAGGTGCGGCCCGTGCCGCGCCGCCCCGTCGGCGAGGTGCTCCGCGGCTACGAGGAGCACCGGCCGCGCGCGGAGGCGCTGGCGGTGCGGACGCCGCCTCCCATCGCGGCGCCCGGCGGCGTGGCGCACTCGCCCTTGCAGTAGCCGGAATCCAACATCCGGCCGAGGCACTTTTTCGCGAAGCGAGATGTGCCCGGCCGCTCCTCACCGGCTACGCCGTACGTCGAGCCTGTACAGCCGCGTCACTTCCCGCGCGCGGAACGCGTGGAGCGGGTCCTCGCGATCGCGCGCCCGCGGGTGCGCCGGCCGCGCCTCGCGGACGTCGGCCACGCGCAGGCCCGCGCGCTCCGCGAGCGCCGCCACGTGGCCGGGCGGCCGGAGCCGGAGCAGCTCGGCGAGGTCGGAGAGCACGATCCACGCCTCGCCCCCGCCGCGCAGCCGTCCGGGCAGCTCGAGCACGAGGCGCTCGAGGAACCTTCCGCCCGGGTCGTACACCGCGCGATCGAGCGGGCCGTACGCCTCGCCCGGCAGCCACGGCGGGTTCGAGACGACGAGGTCCGCGTCGCCGTCGGGCCAGAGATCCGCCTCGCGGACGTCGACGCGGTCCGCGAGGCCGAGCCGCGCCGCGTTCTCGCGCGCGCACGCGACGGCCGCGGGCTCGGCGTCCGTCGCCACGACGTCGGCGCCCGCGCGCGCGAGGACGAGGGCGAGCACGCCGGTCCCGGTCCCGACGTCGAGCGCGCGCTTCCCGGCCACCGGCCACTCGCCCGCGGCGCGCGCGACGAGCTCCACGTGCTCCTGCCGCACCGGGGCCCACACCCCGAAGTGCGGGTGCACGCGCGCGCCGAGCGCCGCCACCTCGATCCCGCGCCGCCGCCACTCGTGGGCGCCGACCATGCCGAGGACCTCGCGGAGCGGAACGAGGCCGGGGAGCCCGGCGTCCGGACCGAGCGCCTCCGAGAGCGCCGCGGAGACGTCGGGGGCGCGCGCGAGGGCGATGCGGAAGCGCGGTCCGACCGGGACCAGCACCCGTCCCAGCACCTCGCGCTCGAGCCGCCGCCGCTCGCGCTCCGCGCGCCACGCCTGCTCCGGCTCGGCCGGCGAGGTCCCGCCCGACCCCGTCCCGCGCGGGGCGTGCACGAGGCGCCGCGACATCGCGGCGAGGAGCTGCCGGGCGTTGCGCCAGTCCCCGGCGTAGAGCAGGGCCTCGCCGCCGCGGGCCCGCGCCACGGCCTCCGACGCGGTGGTGGCGTCGCCGGCGGCGCCGATGCGGGCCGGCGGCGCGGCGGACGTCGAGAGCCAACGGCCGCTCCGCTCGGAGGCGCCTTCCTTCCAGCGGATCACGGGCGCTTCGGCCATGGTCGCGGCTCCGCTGCGACGGCGTTACGCGGGTCGTTCGCGGGACGGCCGGTTACAACCCACCCTGCATGTCCACGCGGCAGACCCCGGAGATCCCCGCGCCGAGCGTCCCGAACCTCGAGTTCGTCGAGGACCTGTACTACGCCTGGCGCGACGATCCCACGTCCGTGGACGAGGCGTGGCGGCGGTACTTCGAGTCGCTTCCGGAGGAGCCGCGGACGGCGCCCGCGCCGGAGGAGTTCCCCCGCCGCCGGCCGGCCGCCGGCCCGGACGGGGCGAGCGCGGCCGCCTCCGAGGCGGCCTTCCAGGCGAAGGTCGACCACCTCGTCCAGGCGTACCGCGAGTTCGGCCACCTGCGCGCCGACCTCGATCCCCTCGGCCTCACCCGGCGCGCCGAGAAGTTCTCGCTCGAGAGCTTCGGCCTCGCCGAGGCGGACCTCGACCGGCGGTGCGCGGATCCGGACGCGAAGGGCGGGACCGTCCCGCTCCGCGAGCTCGTGGCGCGCCTCGAGGAGACCTACTGTCGCACGCTCGGCGTGGAGATCGCGCACATCCACGACGCCGACCTGCGGGGCTGGCTCGAGCAGCGCATGGAGCGCACGCGCAACCGCTGCCCGCTGCCGCCGGAGGCGAAGCGGCGGCTCCTCGAGAAGATCGTGGAGGCGGAGACCCTCGAGCAGTTCCTCGGGACGAAGTTCCTCGGCGCGAAGCGCTTCAGCATCGAGGGCGCGGAGGGGCTCCTGCCGCTCATGGAGCTGCTCGTCGATCGCGCCGAGGGCCACGGCGTGCGCAACGTCGTCATCGGCATGGCGCACCGCGGGCGGCTGAACGTGCTCGCGAACGTGGTCGGCAAGCCGCTCGACGCCATCTTCGCGGAGTTCAGGGACAACGCCATCGTGAAGGCGGGCGGCGGCGACGTGAAGTACCACCTCGGCTTCTCGTCGGACCGCGAGACGCGCGAGGGCGTGCTCCTGCACCTCTCGCTCTCGTTCAACCCGAGCCACCTCGAGTGGATCGACACGGTGGTGCAGGGGCGCGTGCGCGCGAAGCAGGATCGCTACGCCGACGTGGAGCGCTACCGGTCCGTCGCCGTGCTCATCCACGGCGACGCCTCGTTCGCCGCGCAGGGCGTCGTGTACGAGTCGCTCCAGATGTCCGAGCTCGAGGCCTACACGGTCGGTGGAACGATCCACGTCATCGTGAACAACCAGGTGGGCTTCACCACCTCGCCCCGCGACGCCCGCTCGACGACGTACCCCACCGGCCCCGCGCGGATGCTCCAGATCCCCGTCATCCACGTGAACGGCGAGGACATGGAGGCGGTCGCGCAGGCGGTGCTCCTCGCGGTCGACTTCCGCCAGCGCTTCCATCGCGACGTCGTCGTCGATCTCTGGACCTACCGCCGCCACGGCCACAACGAGGGCGACGAGCCCGCGTTCACCCAGCCCCTCATGTACCGCGCCATCCAGCGGAAGCCCACGCTGAAGCGCGTCTATGCCGAGCAGCTCGAGCGCGAGGGCGTCGTCGCGCCGCAGGACGTCGACGCGATGACCGCCCGCTATCGCGCGAAGCTCGAGCAGGCGCACCAGGAGTCGGCGCGCATCGCCGTGCAGGCGGGGGCGCAGAGCACGACCGGCTTCTGGAAGGCATACCGCGGCGGGCCGCTCGGGCGCGACGCGGACCCTCCCACCGGCGTCGCCCCCGAGGAGCTGAAGGAGATCGGCGAGGCGATCACGACGGTGCCGCACGGCTTCCGCGTGCACCCGAAGCTCGCGAGGGTGCTCGAGGCGCGCGCGGAGATGGGGACCGGCCGGCGGCCCGTGGACTGGGGCATGGGCGAGGCGCTCGCGCTCGGCACCCTCGCGTGGGAGGGGACGCGAATCCGGCTCGTCGGGCAGGACGTGCGGCGCGGCACGTTCAGCCACCGCCACGCGGTGCTCTACGACCAGGAGCGCGGCACGCCGTACGCGCCCCTCTCCCATCTCCGATCCGGCCAGGGGCGCGTCGAGATCCGGGACAGCCTGCTCTCCGAGGCCGGCGCGCTCGGGTTCGAGTACGGCTACTCGCTCGAGATGCCGGACGCGCTCACCATCTGGGAGGCGCAGTTCGGTGACTTCGTGAACGCCGCGCAGGTCATCATCGACCAGTTTCTCTCGTCGGGCGAGGCGAAGTGGAACCGGCTCTCCGCCCTCGTCCTGCTCCTGCCGCACGGCATGGAGGGACAGGGCCCCGAGCACTCCTCCGCGCGCCTCGAGCGCTTCCTGGAGCTCTCCGTCGACGACAACTGGCGCGTCGTGAACCTCACCACGCCGGCGTCGTACTTCCACGCGCTGCGCCGCCAGATCGCCTCCCCGTGGCGCAAGCCGCTCGTGGTGATGTCGCCGAAGAGCCTCCTGCGGCATCCGCAGGCGGTGTCGTCGCTCGACGACCTCGCGCACGGGCGATTCCGCGCGGTCATCCCCGACGAGGAGGCGGCGCCGGAGGAGACGACGCGCGTCGTCTTGTGTTCCGGGAAGCTGTACTACGACCTCGCCGCCGCGCGGCAGGGCGACGCCCGGCGGCGCGTGGCGCTGGTGCGCCTCGAGCAGCTCTACCCGCTCGCAGTGGACGAGATCCTCGGCGCGATCGGGCGCTACCGGCGCGGCGTGGAGCTCGCCTGGGCGCAGGAGGAGCCGTCCAACATGGGCGCCTGGGACTACGTGAGCGCGCGGCTCGCGCCGCGGCTGCCCTCGCCGCTGCTCCTCGTCGCGCGCCCGCCCTCCGCGAGCCCCGCGGCGGGTTCGGCGACGCGCCACAAGCTCGAGCAGGAGCAGCTCGTCCGCGAGGCGCTCGGCGAGCCCGTGTCGCGGCTCGTCCGCGCCGAGGCCCACGTCGCCGGGCAGGAGCGCTAGGCCATGGGGATCCAGCTCAAGGTTCCGTCGCTCGGCGAGTCCGTCACGCAGGCCACCGTCGGCGCGTGGCTCAAGGGAGAGGGCGATCCCGTCCAGGCGGACGAGCCGATCGTGGAGGTCGAGAGCGAGAAGGCGACCGTCGCGCTCCCCGCGCCCGCCTCCGGCGTGCTCCGGCGGCAGCTCAAGCGGACGGGCGACACCGTGGCGGTGGGCGAGATCATCGGCGAGCTGGAGGAGGGCGCGGCGGCGCAGGCCGGCGCCGCGTCACCGCTCGGATCGGGGCCGCAGCCGGGAGGGGTCGTGCCCGCGGCGAAGGGGGGGAACGGAGCGCAGCGGGCGGCGGCGGCGAAGCCGGCCTCGCCCCCGACCTCGATCCCGACCGCGACCTCGACCGCGCCCCCGACGTCGACCCCGACCTCGAACCTCCGGCGCATGCCGCCCTCCGCCCGCCGCCTCATGGCCGAGCACGGCATCTCCGCCGATCAGCTCGGCGCGGGCGCCGTCGGCCAGATCCGCAAGGACGACGTCGTGCGCGCGCTCCAGGCGCCGCCGGCGGGGCCCGCCGAGGCGCGAGCGCCGGCGGGGCCGATAGGCCCGCGCGAGCGGCTCGTCGCGATGACGCCGCTCCGGAGGACCGTGGCGCGGCGGCTCGTCGAGGCGCAGCAGACCGCGGCGATCCTGACGACCTTCAACGAGGTCGACATGTCGCGCGTCCTCGCGCTGCGCGAGAAGCACGGCGAGGCGTTCCTCGCGAAGCATGGCGTGAAGCTCGGGTTCATGTCGTTCTTCGTGAAGGCGTCGGTCGAGGCGCTCCGCGCGTTTCCCGCGGTGAATGCGGAGGTCCGCGGGACGGACGTCGTCTACAAGGACCACTACGACATCGGCGTGGCGGTCGGCGGCGGGAAGGGGCTCGTGGTGCCGGTGATCCGCGACGCCGACGCGCTCTCGTTCGCGGAGATCGAGAAGACGGTGGGTGCGCTCGCGAAGAAGGCGCGCGAGAACCGCATCACCATGGACGACCTCGCCGGGGGCACGTTCACCATCTCGAACGGCGGCATCTACGGCTCGCTGCTCTCGACGCCCATCCTGAACCCGCCGCAGTCCGGCATCCTCGGGCTGCACAAGATCGAGAAGCGCGCCGTGGTCGGCGAGGGCGACCGGGTGGAGGTGCGGCCGATGATGTACCTCGCCCTCTCGTACGACCACCGCATCGTGGACGGCCGCGAGGCCGTCTCCTTCCTCGTGAAGGTGAAGGAGGCGATCGAGGATCCGGAGCGGGTGCTGCTGGAGGTCTAGAGAGCGCCGAACCGTTGGCTCTTGACCGCCAACGGTACGCGGCGTACCGACGACGCGAGGATCGCCATGCGCCTCGTTCTTGCGGCAGCCTGCCTCCTCGCCGTTGCCGGCACCCGCGGCGGATGCGGTGAGAGCGTGCACACTGCCTACGATCCCTGTGGGGACAAGGCGTGCGCGGAACCGTGCCACCTCTGCGCGCCCGACGATCGAAGCTGCGCCGAGACCGCCGAGCTGAAGATCTGCGACCAGAACGGACGCTGTGTGTCCCCGGGCCAGAATCCGGACCTCTCGTGCCCGGCACCGGCGCCGT
>DASSQM010000317.1:0-7724 GCA_035702465.1 Anaeromyxobacter sp.
CAGGCCGTAGCCCTCCACCAGCCGGTGCGGCGTGTAGGTGACGACGTCGGCGCCCGCGGCGCGGAGGAGACCGCTCAGCAGCGCCGTCGAGGTGACCCCGTCCACGTCGTAGTCGCCGTAGCAGGCGATCCGCTCGCCGGCCTCGACGGCGCGGACGAGCCGCGACGTCGCGGCCTGCATGCCCTTCATGGTGAACGGATCGGGCAGGTCCGCGAGCGGGCTCGCGAGGAACGCCCGGGCGCGGTCCGGGTCCGCGAGGCCGCGCGCCGCGAGGACGCGCGCGGCGAGCGGGTGGACGCCCAGCGCACGCGAGAGCCGGAGGGCGCCCTCGCCGTCCGCGCACGCCTCCACCCATCGCCGCCGCGCCACGCCCTCCACGCGGACGGGCGATAGCACGCCCGCCTGACAGCCGGCCGGCTACCGGCGCGCCCCGGAACCGGCTAACGTGCCCGCCGCGCGAGGTCGGGGGCCGAGCGCGCGAGGAACCGGGATGAAGCTCGCGTTCGAGCTGATCGAGGCGCTCGCCGTCTTCGTCGTCATCTTCTATCTCTACTGCCGCTCGCCCGCGTTCCGTCCGCTCAAGCCCGACTGGCCCCGGCCGCGCGGCAAGGTCCGCCTCTACCTCGTCTTCTCGGGAATCGCGATCCTCGGGAACTACCTCGGCGTCCCGGTCGTCGAGGGTCAGGCGATCGTGAACGCGCGCGCCGTCGGCGCCACGCTCGCCGGTCTGCTCGGCGGCCCGGTGCTCGGCGCGCTCGTGGGCGTGACGGCGGGCATCCACAGGGTGACGGCGCTCGGCGGCTCGGCGGCGCTGGCGGGCGCGGTGGCGACGTCGGTCGAGGGCGTGCTCGCGGGCCTCGTGCACCTCGCGCTGAAGCGCCGGCCGGAGCGGCTCATGACGCCGGGGGTCGCGTTCGTGACGACGCTCGTCGGCGAGATCGTCCACATGGGCATCGTGCTCCTGCTCACGCACCCCTGGCCGCAGGCGGTCGCGGTCGTGAAGGCGATCGGGCCGCCGATGGTGATCGCGAACCCGTTCGGCTCGGCGCTGTTCATGCTCGTCCTGCTCGAGCGGCAGCGCGACCTCGACCGCGTCGCCGCCGCGTCGTCGGCGCGCGCGCTGCGCGTGGCCGAGCGGACGCTCGGGCTCATGGCGCGCGGGCTCGGGACCGAGGTCGCGGCCGAGCTCGCGGCCATCGTGATGGAGGAGACCGGCGTCGGCGCCGTCGGCGTCACCGACACGGAGCACGTCCTCGGCTGGGCCGGCATGGGCGGCGACCACCACCGGCCCGGCGGCCGGATCGCGTCGCCGTACACGCGCCAGTCGATCCACGAGAACGTCGTCGTGTTCGCCGACGGCGTGCGTCAGCGCTACGACTGCACGGTCTCGCCCACGTGTCCGCTCGACTCCGTCGTCATCGTGCCGCTGCAGGTGGACGGGATCGTGCTCGGCACCGTGCAGCTCTTCGAGCCGCGCGGCCGCAGGTTCCTCAACATGAACAAGTCGCTCGGGGAGGGCCTCGGGGCGCTGCTCTCGTCTCAGCTCCTCATCGCCCGCTACCAGGAGCAGAAGAGCCTGCTCGTCATGTCCGAGCTGAAGCTCGCGCAGGCGCAGGTGAACCCGCACTTCCTCTTCAACGCGCTGAACACCATCATCGCCATCCTGCGGCGCGACGCGGACCGGGCGCGCGACCTGCTCATCCACCTCTCGCAGTTCTTCCGGAAGAACCTGAAGCGGTCGAGCGACGTGTCGACCATCGAGGAGGAGCTCCAGCACGTCGGTGCCTACCTCGAGATCGAGAAGGCCCGCTTCGAGGGGCGCATCACCGTGGAGACCGAGGTCGAACCGGGGCTGCTCCAGGTGCGCCTGCCGGCGTTCACGCTCCAGCCGCTCGTCGAGAACGCGTTCAAGCACGGCTTCTCCGAGACGCTCGGCCCCGGCCGCGCCACCATCCGCGTCCGTCGCCGTGACGGGGCGGCGGTGGTCGAGATCGAGGACAGCGCCGGCGCCTGGGTCGAGTCGGCGGGGAAGACCGGGCTCGGCATGCAGATCGTGGACAAGCGCGTGAAGAACCTCCACGGCGAGGCGTTCGGGGTGTCGGTGTCGTGCGTGCCCAACGAGCTCACGCGCGTGACGGTCCGCCTCCCGGCCCCGGCGGAAGGAGTGGCCGCATGATGCGCGCCCTCATCGTCGACGACGAGCTGCACGCGCGCGAGGAGCTCGAGGCGCTCCTGGGAGAGACGGGCGAGCTCGAGGTCGTGGGCCGGTGCGCGAACGCGGTCGAGGCGCTCCAGGCGATCCGCAGGGACAAGCCGGACATCGTCTTCCTCGACGTGCAGATGCCGGCCATCTCCGGGCTCGAGCTGCTCTCGATGCTCGACGACGACGAGCTGCCGGCGGTGGTGTTCGTCACGGCGCACGACGAGTTCGCCGTGCGCGCGTTCGAGGAGCGCGCCCTCGACTACCTCCTCAAGCCCGTGGCGCGCGAGCGCCTCGCGAAGACCCTCGAGCGCCTGCGCAAGCTCCCTCCCGCCGCCCCGCGCGGCTACCCGCGCGCGGAAGTCCGCCGGATCCCCTGCCTCGCCGGCCGCGCCATCAAGCTCGTCGATCTCGCAGAGGTCGAGTTCGTGCGATCGAGCGAGGCGGGCGTGTACGTCGTGACCGCGAAGGGCGAGCTCTTCACCGAGCTCACTCTCAAGGTGCTCGAGGAGCGAGCGGGCCTGGTGCGGTGCCACAAGCAGTTCCTCGTCAACGTGGACCAGGTGGATCAGATCCGGATCGAGGAGGGGCTCGGCGCGATCAAGACGCGCTCCGGGAAGGACGTCCCGGTGAGCCGCCGCCACCTCGCCGCGGTCCGCGAGCGGCTGCAGATCTGAGCCCCCGCGGACCCGCCGCTCGCCCCGCGGTTCCCGCCGGTCACCCCCGCCCCGCCGCCGCTCCCGCGGAAGGTCGCCGGGAACGCCCGCGGGCGTGTTGAAACGGGGCCGCGGCAGGGCCCGCCACCGCGCGCGCCCACTACGGCATCGAACCGGAGAACGACCCATGACCTGGACGCAGAGCTACTCGCCCCTGGGGAACCTGTACCTGTCGGCGCTCGTCGCCGCGATCCCCGTCATCGTCCTGCTCGGCGCGCTCGCGTTCTTCCACGTGAAGGCGCACGTGGCGGCGCTCCTCGGCCTTCTGCTCGCGCTCGGCATCTCGGTCGGCGTCTACGGCATGCCCCTCCGCATGGCGGGCGCGGGCGCCGCCTACGGCGCCGCCTTCGGGCTCCTGCCCATCGGCTGGATCATCCTCCACGCCATCTTCATCTACGACATCACCGTGAAGACCGGGAAGTTCGAGGTGGTGAAGGACACCATCGCGGGCCTCGCGGGCGACCGCCGCATCCAGGTGCTGCTCATCGCGTTCGCGTTCGGCGCGTTCATCGAGGGCGCCGCCGGGTTCGGCACGCCGGTCGCGATCAGCGCGGCGATGCTCATCGGCCTCGGCTTCAGGCCGCTCGCCGCCGCCGGCCTCGCCCTCATCGGCAACACCGCGCCGGTCGCCTACGGCGCGCTGGGCACGCCCATCATCACGCTCGCCAAGGTGACCGGCCTGAACGAGCTCGCGCTGTCGTCCATGACCGGCCGCCAGCTCCCGCTGTTCTCGCTGCTCGTCCCGTTCTGGCTCGTGTGGGCGATGGCCGGGTTCCGCGGCATGCTCGGCGTGTGGCCCGCGTGCCTCGTCGCCGGCCTCTCGTTCGCGATCCCGCAGTTCGTCGTCTCGAACTTCTTCGGCCCGTCGCTCGTGGACATCATCGCGGCGGCGTCCGCGATCTGCTGCACGTACGTGTTGCTCAAGTTCTGGCAGCCGAAGGAGGTCTGGCGCTTCCGGGACGAGCGCAAGGCCGACGGCGCCGCCGCGATCGCCCCCGCCGGCCTGCGTGCCTCCCTCGGCTCCGCCGCCCGCAGGCACACGTTCCGGGAGGCGTTCATGGGCTGGATGCCGTGGCTCGTCCTCTCGGTGTTCGTGTTCGTCTGGGGGCTGCCGTCCGTGAAGACCTGGATGAACGGGCTCTTCAACCCGACGTTCGAGGTCCCCTTCCTCCACAACCTCGTCCTCAAGGCGCCGCCCGTCGCGGCCAAGCTGCACCCCGAGGCCGCGAAGTACAGCCTGAACCTCCTCTCCGCGACCGGGACGGGCCTCCTCCTCGCCGCCGTCGTCGCCGGCCTGTGGCTGGGCCTCCGGCCGCTCGAGCTCGCGAGGACGTACCTCGGCACGCTGAGGCGCGTGCGCTACTCGCTGCTCACCATCGCGGCGATGCTCGCGCTCGGCTTCACGACGCGTTACTCCGGCTCCGACTCGACCATGGGGCTCGCCTTCGCCTCGACCGGCGTCCTGTTCCCGTTCTTCTCGCCGCTCCTCGGCTGGCTCGGCGTCGCGCTCACGGGCTCGGACACCTCCTCGAACGTGCTGTTCGGGAACCTGCAGGTCGTCTCCGCACAGCAGATCGGCATGAACCCCGTCCTCGCCGCCGCGTCGAACAGCTCGGGCGGCGTCATGGGCAAGATGATCGACGCGCAGAGCATCGTGGTCGCCTCCGTCGCGACGAAGATGGACGGCCGCGAGGGCGACATCCTCCGGTACGTGTTCTGGCACTCGCTCGCGCTCGCGTGCCTGGTGGGCGTGGTGGTGCTGGCGCAGGCGTACTGGCTGCGCTTCATGGTCCCGTAGTCACCGCCGCGGGAGGCGCGCATGTTCGACCTCTTCCGGCAGAGAGCGGAGGCGGTGGGCGCGGAGGTGGTCCGCGTCCCCTCCCCCGTCGCGGCGCTGGACGCCGTCGCAGGGCTGCTCGAGCGCGAGCGGGTGGCGGACGCGCCGGGCGGGCGCGCCGTGTGGTGCGAGGGAACGCTCCTCCAGGGCGTCCTCGACCCCGGCGCGCTCGCCCGGCGCTTCGCCGGCCTCTCGTTCGACGTCACGCGGGCGCGCGCCGCAGAGAGCCGCGTGGGCGTCTCCGAGTTCGAATGGGCCCTCGCCGCGACCGGCACCATCGCGCAGGACGCCGCCGATCCGCGCCTGCGCCTCGCCTCCGCGCTGCCGGAGACGCACGTCGCGCTCGTGCGGACCGCGTCGCTCCTGCCGGATCTGGAGTGCCTCCTCGCGCGCGTGGATCCGCGGCGCGTGCGCTACCTCGCCTGCGTGACCGGGCCGAGCCGGACCGCGGACATCGAGCGCGTCCTCACCATCGGCGTGCACGGGCCGCGCAGGCTGTGCATCGTCGCCGTGGACGGCGCCCCGCGGGAGGAGCCATGACCACCCCGGACCTCCGGCAGCGCCTCGCGTCCGCGCTCGGCGACGGCCGCCTCGCGGCGTCGCTCGGCCGCTTCGGCCAGGCGTACGCCGTCTCCCGCGCGAAGGCGTACGAGGGCATCGACTTCGAGCTCCTGCGCGACCGCCTCGTCGCGCTCAAGTCGCGCGCCGCATCCCGCCTCGACGCGGTCGCCGCGGAGTTCGAGGCCAGGGCGACGGCGGCCGGCGCGAAGGTCTTCCGCACCTCGGATCCCGCCGCGGTGCGCGACTACGTGCTCCGGCTCTGCCGCGAGAAGGGCGTGCGCCGCGTCGTGAAGTCGAAGTCGATGGCGACGGAGGAGCTGCACCTGAACGCGCACCTCGAGGAGGCGGGCGTGCGGGTGCGCGAGACGGATCTCGGGGAGTGGATCGTCCAGCTCGCGGGCCAGCGGCCATCGCACATGGTGATGCCCGCCATCCACCTCTCGAAGGAGCAGGTGGCGGAGATCTTCTCGAAGGAGGTCGAGGAGCGGCTCGAGGCGGACATTCCGCGCCTCGTCGCCGTGGCGCGGCGCGAGCTCCGCGAGGAGTTCCTCCAGGCGGACCTCGGCATCACCGGCGCGAACGTGGCCGTCGCCGAGACGGGCACCCTCGTCCTCCTCACGAACGAGGGCAACGCGCGCCTCGTCACGACGCTCCCGCGCATCCACGTCGCCGTGGTCGGCATCGAGAAGCTCGTCGAGCGTCTCGACGACGTGGAGCCGATCGTGCGGGCCCTGCCGCGGAGCGCCACGGGGCAGCTCCTCACGAGCTACCTCACCCTGATCACGGGGCCATCGCCCGCGCCGGGCGCCGAGGACAAGGAGCTGCACGTCGTCCTCGTCGACAACCGGCGCACGGAGATGGCGAAGGACCCCGCCTTCTCGCAGGCCCTGCGCTGCATCCGCTGCGCGTCGTGCGCGAACGTGTGCCCGGTGTACCAGCTCGTCGGCGGGCACGTGTTCGGCGGCGTCTACACGGGCGGCATCGGCGCCGTGCTCGCCGCCTGGTTCGACGCGCTGTCGGCGTCGAAGGACGTCCAGTCGCTCTGCATCCAGTGCGGGGCCTGCACGAAGGTCTGCCCGACGCGCATCGACATCCCGGAGCTCATCGTCGAGCTCCGCCGCCGCCTCGCGAAGGAAGGGGGTCGCCCGCTCGGGGAGCGCGCCGCGTTCCGCGTGGTGAGCGACCGGCGCCTGTTCCACGGCCTCCTCCGCGCCGCCTCGAAGGTCCAGAGGCCGTTCGCGAAGGGGGGGATGATCCGCCACCTGCCGCTCTTCCTCTCGGGGATGACCGAGCACCGCTCGCTCCCCGCGATCGCCGACGTGCCGCTCCGGGACAGGTTCGCGTCGATCCCGCAGCGCAGCGCGAAGCGCGAGCGGGCCGCCCTCTACGCGGGATGCCTCGTGGACTTCGCCTACCCGCGCATCGGCGAGGCGGCGGTCCGCGTCCTCGACGCGGCCGGGATCGAGGTCGTGTTCCCGGAGGGCCAGACCTGCTGTGGCGCGCCGGCGCGCCAGGCGGGGCTGACCGACGTCGCGGCCCGGAACGCCATGGACAACGTGGCCGCGCTCGAGGCGGCGGGGGCGCGCTGGATCGTCTCGGCGTGCCCCACGTGCACCGTCGCGCTGAAGCGCGACCTTCCCGCGTCGCTCCGCGCGGACGGGCGCGAGGACTGGGCCGCGCGCGCCGAGGCCCTCGCGCCGAACGTGAGGGACTTCTCGTCGCTCGTGAAGGAGCTCGTGGACGCGCGCCGGCTCTCGTTCCCTGCGGGGCTCGACGCCTCGCCCGTGACCTACCACGACTCCTGCCACCAGAAGCGCAGGCTCGCCGCCCACGAGGCGCCGCGCGCGCTCCTGCGGTCCGCCGGGCACGCGCTGCGCGAGATGGCGGACAGCGACGCGTGCTGCGGCATGGGCGGCAGCTACTCGCTCAAGTTCCCGGAGATCTCGAAGCCGCTCCTCGAAGGCAAGCTCGCGCGCGCGCGGGCGACGGGAGCGCAGGCCGTCGCGATGGATTGCCCCGGCTGCATGCTCCAGATCGGCGGCGGCCTCGATCGCGCCGGCGACGCGATCGAGGCGCGCCACGTGGCGGAGCTGCTGGCGCGGCGGCTCCCCCCGGCGTGATCAGCGCGTCTGGGGCTTCGCGGGCTCGCGCTCCGCGTGCGCCTCGGCCGCGCCGCGGTGGTGCGCCGCTTCGTGCGCCGCCGGGCCGCCGGCAGCGCGCTCGTCGCCCGTCGCCGCGGCCGCCGCGTACACCCCCTCCGCCCAGTGGACGAACGGCACGTACGCCGCGACCCACCGGCGCCCCGCGGCGACGTCGGCGGCGGGCGGCTTCTCGCGGCCGAGCCGCGCCACGTGCGCGTGAAGCCCCTCTCGCACGGAACGAGCGAGCAGGTTCTCGAGCGGCTTCGGGT
>DASSQM010000318.1:0-11303 GCA_035702465.1 Anaeromyxobacter sp.
TCGGCGGAAGGCGCCGACGTGCGCATCCCCATGAACCCGTCGGGCTACTCCGTGTCGACCGTGCTGCCGGCGTTCCGCGGGTACGCGGTGCTCTCGCTCTCGCCCTAGCGGCCCCGCTTCACCGGCAGCGTCACCGTCACCCGCGTCCCCTTCCCGGGCGCCGTCTCGAGCTCCACGCGCCCGCCGTGCCGGTCCACGATCCCGCGCACGATGGGGAGACCGAGGCCGATGCCGGCGCTCGGGCGCGTCGTGAAGAACGGCTCGAAGGCGCGGCGCTCCACCTCCGCGTCCATGCCGACGCCGTCGTCCTCCACGTCGATCCGGACCTCGCCGTCGCCCGCCGGCGCGAGCCGGAGCTTGACGCGCCCGCCGGGCCGCAGCGCCCGCGCGGCGTTCGTGACGAGGTTCACGAACACCTGCACGAGCGCGGGCCGGCTCCCCTCGATGAGCGGCACCTCCCGGAGCTCCCGCTCGAGCACCGCCGCCGCGGCCTTCAGGGTGGGCTTCGCGAGCCGCGCCGCCTCGTCGAGGACGCCGGCGAGCTCGACGGGCTCGGTGCGCGCGCCGGCCGGCCGCGCGTAGGCGACGAGGTCGCGCGCGAGCCGCTGGATCCGCTGCCCCGCCTCCTTGATGCCGCGGAGCTTCTCCAGGTCCACGGCGTCGTGGCCCGTGGCGGCGAGCTTCTCGAGGAGCGCGTCCGAGTACATGTTCACGGCGGTGAGCGGGTTGTTGAGCTCGTGCACGACCCCTGCCACGAGCCGCCCGATGCCGGCGAGCCGCTCGGCGTGCTCGGCGGCGGCCTGGAGCGACTGGAGCAGGGTGAGATCCTCGCCGATCGCGACCACGCCCTCGACCTCGCCGCCCTGCCCGCGCACCGGCGCGGTGTTGAACGCGATGCTCGCCTCCCGCCCGTCCGCGCAGCGCATGCGCGTGCGCGCCCCGACCACGGCGGTCCCGGCGAACCCGCGCAGCAGGACGTCCTCGAGCGCCCTCCGCTCGGGCTCCGGCACGACCGCGAACAGGTCGCCGCCGACGACGCCGTCGCGCGCGAACCCGGTGAGCTTCACCAGCCCGGCGTTCCAGACCGTCACCTCGCGGCAGCGGTTCACGGCGAAGATGAGCGCGTTCGCGTGCTCGAGGAGGTCCTCGAGGTAGTTCTTGAGGTACGTGAGCTGCTCGAACGAGCGGACGTTGCGGATGCCCAGGGCGGCGTGGTTCGCGAGCTGGTAGAGGAGCGGCGCGTCCGCGTCGCGGTCGAAGGCTCCGCCGTACGGGTACTCGAGGTTCAGGATCCCGAAGAGCTGCCCGCCGACCGCGAGCGGCACCGCCGCGGCGTGCTCGCACCCGGCGAAGAGCGGCTCGTCGGCGTCGGTCACGAGGACCCCCGCCGCCTGCAGGACCGACGCCGGCAGCCCGGTCCTCTCCACGGCGGCGCGCCGCAGCGCGAGCCGCGCGTCCGCGCCGGGCCGGGCCTCCCCGTGGGCGTGGGAGGTGCGGACCGCGTACGTGCTCGGGTCGAGCAGCCGGATCGCGTACGAGCGGCCCGGGAACAGCGCGTCGAGCGCGCGGGTGAGCGCCTTCGTCACCTGCTGCTCGTCGCGCGCGTCGGCGAGGTCGCGGGAGAGCGCGAGCAGGGCCGACATCGCGGCCTCGCCGCGGGGAGAGAGGGCGCGCACCGGGTCCCGCGTCGCGCGGGGCTGCGGCTTCGGCCGCCTGGGAGGCGAGGTCGGTCCCACGGATCGTGAATCTACCACGCAGGGGCCGTCACCCCCGCGCGGCGCGGAGCGCGGCGAGGGCCGCCGCCATGACCTCCTTCACGGGGACGTCCTTCTCGCGCGCCCGGAGCGCGCAATCGTCGTACTCCGGGTGTGCGCCGAGGTCGCGCCCGCCGAGGCGAGCCACCTTGACGCGCACCGCCCCGTACGCCGTGTCGACGCGGACGACGGCGCGCTCGAGGGCGTCGCGCTCGACCGCGCGGCGGCGCACGCCGAGCGTGGTCGTCTCCTCGAAGAAGGCCCGCGTCACCGCCTCCCGCACCTCCTCCTGCACGAGCGCCGAGAGGAGGAACGCCGGGCGGCCCTTCTTCATGACGATCGGCGCCGCCCAGGCGTCGAGCGCGCCCCGCTCGAGCGCGGCCTCGATGGCGCGCGCGGCGAGCTGCCCGGGGCAGTCGTCGAGGTTCGCCTCGAGGACCCACAGCGTCGACGCGGCGACGGGGGCGGGCTCGCCGAGCGTCATGCGGAGCACGTTCGGGCGATCCGGCCAGCTCGAGGTTCCCACGCCGTAGCCGACGCGGCGGGGCACGAACGGCGGCAGCGGCGCCACCTCCGCGAGCTCGGCCAGGATCGCCGCGCCGGTCGGCGTGACCGCCTCGCCCGGGGGCCCGCCGGGGCGCACCGGCTTGCCGACGAGGAGCTCGAGCACGGCGGGCGGCGGCACGGGGAGCAGCCCGTGGGCGGAGCGCCGCATCCCGCTGCCGAGCTCCGGCGGCGCGCAGACGACCTTCGGCCAGCCGAGGAGGTGGAGCGTCACGGCCGCGCCGCAGACGTCCACGATGGAGTCCACCGCGCCGATCTCGTGGAAGTGGACCTCGTCGACGGCGACGCCGTGCACCTTCGCCTCGGCGCGGCCGATGCGCTCGAAGATCGCGCGCGCCGCCGAGCGCGCGCGCTCGGGGAGGCCGCTGCCGTCGACGAGCGCGAGGACGTCGCGGAGCGCGCGCGCGTGCGGCTGCTCGCCCTCGACGACGACGTCGACGTGCGTCCCGGCGATCCCGGAGTCCGTCTTCCGGGAGGGCTCGAGCCGCCATCCCGGCACGCCGAGCGTGCGCAGCGCGGCCTCGAGCGCGCCGCGATCGACCCCGAGGTCGAGCGCCGCGGCGAGGAACATGTCGCCCGCGATCCCGCCGATCGGCTCGAGGAGGAGGAGGGCCATCCCGTCTCCCTATTCGCGCGCGATGAGCCCCGCCACGAACCCCGCCCCGAAGCCGTTGTCGACGTTCACCACCGTCACGTTCGGCGCGCAGGAGTTCAGCATGGTGAAGAGCGGCGCGAGGCCGCCGAGCGAGGCGCCGTAGCCGACCGAGGTGGGGAGCCCGATGACGGGCCGCCCGACGAGCCCGCCCACCACCGACGGCAGCGCGCCCTCCATGCCGGCCGCCACGATGACGGCGCGCGCGTGGGCCATGTCGGCGTGGCGGGCGAGGAGGCGGTGGAGGCCCGCGACGCCCACGTCGTAGATGCGGACGGCCTCGACGCCCATCACGTCGAGGGTGACCGCGGCCTCCTCACAGACCGGGATGTCCGAGGTCCCCGCGCAGCACACGGCGACCGGCCCGCGCGCGGGGAGGTCCATGCGGCCCTTCCGCAGCGTGCGCGAGACCGGATCGTAGATCGCCCCGCGCACGGCGCGCCGCGCCGGCCCCGCCTTCTCCGGCGAGAGGCGGGTGACGAGGAGCGGCCCCTTCCGCGCGAGGTTCCGCGCGATGGCCGCCACCTGGGCGGCGGTCTTGGCCTCCGCGAGCACCACCTCCGGCATGCCGACGCGGAGCGTCCGGTGCACGTCGAGCGTGGCCATGTCGCCCATGCGCTCGTAGGGCGCGCCCCGGAGCTTCTGGATCGCCTCGTCGAGCGTGGTGTCGCCGGCCTGCACGCCGGAGAGGAGCCGGCGCAGCGCCCGTTCGTCCATGGGACGCGTGTCTACCGCAGATCGAGGTGCGAGAGGAGCTTCGCGATCCGTTCCGGCTCGGGCATGACGAGGATGAGCCCCTCGAGGGCGGCCCAGCCCTCCGCGCCGGCGGCGCTGAAGCGGGTCGCCAGCGCGACGGACCCGGCGTGCGCCACGAGCTTCTCGATGCACGCCTTGCCGCTGCCGCGCGCGAGCGTCGGGACGGAGAGCAGGAGCTTCTCGCCGACGAGCGTCCCCACGGCGGTCACGAACGCGCTCCCCACGATGTTCCCCGACTCGAGGAGCGCGCTCTCCGCCATCTCCGACCAGCCCGCGCCGCTCGCCGGGAACCCGAGCATCGCCGCGAGCGCCGCCGCGTCCCGCTCCGGGAGCGCGAGGAGCAGGTCGCCGGTGAGGGGACCCTCGAGCTTCACGCCCACCGCGAGCAGGTCCCCGCCGAGGCTGCCGAGGAACGACGCGATGGCGCCCGCCTCGGCGCCGATCCACGCCTCGGGCACGTCCATCGCGAACGGGCGGCCGGCGAGCTTCCCGAGCGCGGTGAGGGCCCGCCCGCAGCCGATGGACGCGAGCTCCTGGAGCGCGTCGACGTCGCGCGGGCCGAACTGGGAGGTCATGCGGCGAGGAGCCTCTGGACGTCCAGGATGAACACCGGCCGCCCGTTGCCGAGCACGGTCACGGCGGAGAGGCCCGGCACGGCGTCGAGCGGCGCGCCGAGCGGCTTCAGCACCGCCTCGTGCTGCCCGAGGAGCGCGTCCACGGCGAGGCCCACGCGGCCCTCGCCGCCCTCGGCCACCACCACCGATCGCTCGTCGACCGCCCGCGCGCTCGGGAACCCGAGCAGCTCGGTGAGGTCGTGGACGGGGACGAGGTCGCCCTGGTACGGGAGCACGGGCGCGCCGCGGCTGTGGTCGAGCCGCGACATCGCGACCTGCGCGGCGCCGTGCACCTTGGCGATGGGGAGCCCCAGCACCTCGTCGCCGATCCGGACGAGCAGCACCGGCTGGACCGCGACGGTGAGCGGCAGGCGGAAGGTGACGAGCGAGCCCGCCCCGGGCGCGCTCTCGATCTCGAGCGTGCCGCCCAATGCCTCGACGGCGCGCTTCACCGCGTCGAGCCCGACGCCGCGCCCGGAGACGTCGGTGACGGTCTCCGCGGTGGACACGCCCGGCAGGCACGCGAGGAGGAGCGCCTCGCGGTCGCTCAGGGCGGCGGCGTCCTCCGCGGAGAGGGTGCCCCGCGCGACCGCGGACTCGCGCAGCTTCGCCGGGTCCATGCCCTTGCCGTCGTCGGAGACCTCGAGGATGACGCGATCGCGCTCGCGGCGAGCGGTGACGGAGATCCGTCCGGCCGCGGGCTTCCCCGCGAGGAGGCGCAGGTGCGACGGCTCCACGCCGTGGTCCACCGCGTTGCGGATCACGTGGAGGAGCGGATCCGAGAGCTCCTCCAGGATGGCGCGGTCGATCTCGATCTCCGCGCCCTGCACGGCGAGCTCCACCTGCTTGCCGACCTTCCGCGCCACGTCGCGCGCCACGCGCGGGAGGCGGTCCGTGAGGAGGGCGATGGGCGTCATGCGGACCGTCATCACCTTGTCGTGGAGGTCCTTCACGATCGCGTGCAGCCGGTCGACCCCCTCGTCGAGCGCGGCGCGCGAGCCGGCGGGGAGCGCCTTGCCGATCTCGCGGATGCGGGCCGTCGCGAGGATGAGCTCGCCCACCGCGTCGAGGAAGCCGTCGAGGAGCTCGGTGCGGACGCGCACCGTCCGGCTCGGCTCGGCGGCGCCGCGGTCCGCCTCCTTCGGCGCGGGCGGGTGCTCCGGGGGGGCGGCGGATCGGTCCTCCGCGAGCGACACCGCCGAGAGGTCGGAGATCTGCGCGAGCGCGCGCTCGATCGCCTGGAGCGTCTCGGCGGTCTCGAGCTGCACCTCGAGCTTGCGTCCCGGGATCCGCCCGGCGCGCAGCTCGTCGACGGACGGCTTCGCCTTCGTGACGGCCCCGACGCCGCCGAGCTTCTTCACCACGAGGAAGCCGCGCACCGCGGGGACCGGGCAGCCCCCCGCGACCTCGACCTCGACGCGCACCACGCGGCTCGGGCCGCGGGGCGGCTCGGCGCGGACCGCCCCCGGGTCGGGCTCCTCCGCCCCCCCTCCCTCTCGGAGCTGCCGCGCCGCCTCCGCGAGGCGCTCCATGGTCCCCGGATCGGCCGGCGGGCTCGCGCCCGCCGCCGCCTGGCTCACCATGTCCTGGAGCACGTCGCCGACCGCGAGGAGGAGGTCCACCGCGCGGGCGTCGAGCCGCGACGCGTCCTTGCGGAAGACGTCGACGAGGTCCTCGGCGCGGTGCGCGACGGCGGCGATGCCGTCGAGCTGCATCGACGCGCTCATCCCCTTCACGCTGTGCGCGTGCCGGAAGCAGGAGGCGATGGCCTCGCTCGCGTCCGCGCCGCCGCCCTCGCGCGCCGCCTTCTCCAGCAGGACGAGGTCGCGCGCGAAGCCGGCGAGGTGCTCGCCCGCCTCGGCGACGTACAGCGACAGGTACTTCTTGAGGTCGAGCGACACCGGCGCTCCCGTCCCGGGAGCCGCTACGCGTCCCCGAGGACCTTCTTCACGACGGACAGCACGTCCTCGGACTTGAACGGCTTCACGATGAAGTCCGAGGCCCCGGCCTCGATGGCCTCCATCACGAGCGACTCCTGCCCGAGCGCGCTGCACATCACGATCACGGCCTTCGCGTCGTGCTTGATGATCTCGCGGGTGGCCTCGATGCCGCTCTTGAACGGCATCACGATGTCCATCGTGGTGAGGTCGGGCTTCAGCTCCTTGTACTTCTCGACCGCCTCGAGCCCGTTCGCCGCCTCGCCGACGACCTGGAACCCGGACCCGGAGAAGATGTCCTTGATCATGTTGCGCATGAAGATCGCGTCGTCGACGATCAGGACTCGCTTCGCCATGGGCACCGATTGTCCTCCCCGACGGGTGCTCGGACGTTAGCATCGGATCGCGGCGGTCCACAAGGATGCGAGCGCCGCTCACCGTGCGCCGAAGAGTCGCTCCGCCTCGCTCGCGAGGGCCTGCACGCCGAGCACGGTGACCGCGCCCGCGGCCGCCGCTGCGACCCCGCGTACGAGCCCGGGCGCGCCGTCGCCGGGCGGTGTGAGCGCCTCGACGCCCACCACCCCCGCGATGAGGAACCCGAGGGCGCGCCTGCCCTGGTCGAGGATGAGGACCTGGCCGCTGGCGGCGTCGAGCGGCTGCGGCGCGAGCCCGACGAGCGCGGCGAGGTCCACCACCGCCACGACGCGGCCGCGCAGGTTCATCACCCCGCGCACCGCGTCCGACGATCGCGGGACGCGCGCGAACGGGGGCTGCGGCACCACCACCTCCCGCACCTCCTCGAGCGGGATCGCGAAGCGCTCGCCCCCGACGCGGAACACCACGTGCCGCACGCGAGGCTCCTAGCCCAGCCGGAAGCGGGAGACGACGGTCTGCAGCTCGAGGGAGAGGTTCGTGAGCTCCTGGGCGGCGCTCGCCATCTGCGCGACGGCCGCGGTCTGCTCCGCGGTCACCTTGCGCACCTGCTCCGTGGCGCTCGCATTCGAGGAGGCGACGTCGGAGATGTGGTCCATCGCCTGGACCATGTCGGCGGAGCCCTTGAGCTGCTCGCGCGCGGCCTGGGAGATGACCCCCACCTTGTCGGCGCCGGTGGCGGCGATCTTGGCGATGTCGGAGAGCGCCCGGATGATCGCCTCGAGGTCCTCGCGACCGTCGCCGAGCTCGTCGACGGACTCCTTCATCGTGCCGACCACCTGCGCGGCCCGGCCGGAGATGTCGGCGGCCACGGACGAGATCTGCTCGGCCGAGCGGCCGGCCGTCTCGGCGAGCTTGCGCACCTCCTCGGCCACCACCGCGAAGCCGCGACCGTACTCGCCCGCGCGCGCCGCCTCGATGGTGGCGTTCAGGGCGAGGAGGTTCGTCTGGTTCGCCACCTGCGTGATCGCCTCGACGATCTTGGTGATCTCCTTCGTGCGCTCGCCGAACGCGAACACCTGCTCGCTCGCGGCCTCGATGCGCGCGAACACCTTCTTCACCTTCTCGCCGGCGAGCCGCGCCGCCTCGCCGCCGGACGCGGCCGAGGACGAGGTCTCCGCGGACGCGCGCGCCGCCTCCTCCGCGCTCCGCGCGGTGCGCTCGATGGACGCCGCGATCTCGCCGATCACCTTGGAGGTGCGCTCCACCAGGTCCGACTGCTGGCCGGCGCCGACGGCGATCTTCTCCATCGACGAGGCGACCTCGTCCGTGGAGGCGTTCACCTCCTCGGCGGACGTCTGCAGGTCGTTCGCGGACTCGGCGACGGACTGCGCGGTGCGCTGGATGCGCGAGACGAGATCGCGCAGGTTCTCCTGCATGGTGCGGATGGCCTCGGTGAGGTCGTCGATCTCGTCGTGGACGGCCTTCTGCTCCTCCGACGGCACCGGCTTCGACAGATCGCCGTGGCTGATCTCGACCGCGCCGGTCTTGAGCCGCCCGATGCGCGAGACGCGCGCGATGGCGATGGTGAGCGCGGCGCCCAGCGCGAGCGTGAGGAGGAGGACGAGCGCGTCCTCCAGGATCACGGACTCGATGCGCGCCTGGATGTACGGGACGGCGAACACGAGCACGCCGCCCACGATGAGGTAGGAGACCAGGATCTTCGTCTGGAGCGAGACGTTGAGCCCGCCGCGCGGCGCGGGCGCCCGCGGCGGCGGCTCGACGGCGGCGCGGCCCCGCACCGCCACGAGGTGCGGCGCGTCCTGCCACCGGGCGCTCGGGCGGGTGGACGTGATCCGCTCGTCCCTCGTTCCTCTCGGCATCCGTCGATCCTAGACCCGGAGCCCCTTCCGTCCAAGCCGGCGGCGTCCGGCGGGGGCGGCGGAGCCGCCGTGTGCGAGGAGGTGATCGTGGCCGGGCGGGACGCGCACCGGCTCGCCGCGGTCGCCGACGACCCGCACGCCCTCCCCGCGCACGAACCGGCCGACCACGGTGAGCGGCGTCCGCGCGCGCGCCGCGGCGGCCCGCGCGCGGGCGAGCGCCGCCGGCGGGACCGCCACCACGAGCTCGTAGTCCTCGCCTCCGGCGAGCGCGGGCGCCCACGGATCCGGGAGGCGGCGCGCCAGGCGCCGGTACGCGGCCGACAGGGGCAGGTCGGCGCGCCCGACGAGCGCGCCCACCCCGGACGCGCGGCACAGGTGACCGAGGTCCTGCGCGAGCCCGTCCGAGACGTCCACGGCGGCGCGCACGACGCCGGCGAGCGCGCGCCCCGCGGCGAGGCGCGGCGCCGGGCGGCGCTGCCGCAGCGCGAGCGCGCGCGGCGCGCCGGGGAGCAGGCCGAGCGCCGCGTCGCCGAGGGTCCCGGTCACCGCGACGAGGTCGCCCGGGCGCGCGCCGGCGCGGAGGACCGCGCGCCCCTCCGGCACGGCGCCGATGGCGGTGATCGTGACCGACAGCTCGCGGCCGCGCGAGACGTTCCCGCCCACGACGGCCGCGTGGTACGCCCGCGCGCACGCCCCGACCCCGGCGGCGACGCCCCTCAGGCGGGCGGCGCGGGTGCCCGGCGGGACCGTGAGCGCGACGAGCGCCCAGAGCGGGCGCGCGCCCATGGCGGCGAGGTCCGAGAGGTTCACGGCGAGCGCCTTCCACCCGACGTCCTCGGCGGTGAAGCCGGCGCCGAAGTGCACCCCCTCCACCACGGCGTCGACGGTGGCGACGAGGTCCTCGCCCGGCGCGGGCCGGAGCACCGCGGCGTCGTCGCCGGGGCCCACGACGACGCCCTCGCCGCGCAGCGGGAGCGCGCGCGTGAAGGCGGCGATGAGGTCGAACTCGGAGCTCGCGGTCCGCGGCCGCACGCCCCGCAGTCTAGCGCCGCACCACGGGGATGTTGCCGGTCGGCGTCACCGCAGGGGTCGGCGCCGGGCGGATGGGCAGGATCACCGAGAACGTCGAGCCCGCCCCGGGCGTCGACTTCACGCTCACGTCGCCGCCGTGCGCCTCGACGAAGCTCTTCACGATGGCGAGGCCCAGCCCGGCGCCGCCGTACTCGCGCGTGGAGGAGCCGTCGACCTGGTAGAAGACGTCGAACACCCGGTCCACGTGCTCCTCCGGGATGCCGATGCCGGTGTCGGTCACCCGGATGGCGATCCGCTCCTCCGGGAGCTTCTCCGCCGCCACCGTGATGGACCCGCCGGCCGGCGTGAACTTCACCGAGTTCGAGCAGAGGTTCACGAGGCACTGGCGGACCTTGTCGCGGTCCGCGTGGAAACGCGGCAGCTGGCCGGGCTCGACGGAGACCTTGAGGCCCTTCTTCCGCGCGAGCGGCAGCACCGTGGCGACGGCGTCGCGCATGATCTGGGCGGCGTCGACCTCGGAGAGCACGAGCCGCACGCGCCCCGCCTCGATCTTGGAGATGTCGAGGATCGAGGTGATGAGCTGGAGCAGGTTCTCGCCCTTCTCCATGATGATGCCGAGGTACTCGCGCTGCTCGGCGGTGAGCGGCCCGCCGAGGCCCTCGAGCATCATCTCGGAGTAGCCGATGACGCTCGTGAGCGGCGTGCGGAGCTCGTGGCTCATGGTGGCGAGGAAGTTCGACTTGAGGCGGTCGAGCTCCTTCAGCCTCGCGTAGCTCTCCTCGAGCTGCCGGTTCTTGTCCGAGAGCTCGCGGTAGCTCTCCGTCACCGCCTCGATGTGGAGCTTCGCGGCGATGAGGTTCTTGTGGCCCGTGAAGACCATCACGTCCACGAGATCCATGAAGTGCTTCAGGATCTTCTCGGCCGTCGGCTGCGGGACGCGCCGGATCTTCTGCATGTAGCCGGTGGCGAGCCGCTCGTCGAAGTCGGGCGCGATGCGCGTCAGCGTCTCCGGGAGCTGCACGAGGTCGTCCGGCACGAACGGCCCGAACACCACGCGCCCGACGGCGTCGCCCTCGTAGATGACGGGCTGCACGACGTAGCGGCACCCGGAGAAGCAGTCGAAGGCGGTCGGGTTCGCCTCGTCGGGCACCGCCTCGGCCTTCACGCGCTGCACCGTCGCCATGCAGACGGCGCGGCCGTCCGGCTTCGACCAGATGTAGCCGCAGAAGTCGGCGTTGCCGACCTTCACGTCGACGAGCTTGTTGCCCTCGACGTCGAACACCTTCACGCCGATGCGGTAGAGCTCGGCGAACGACTGGCAGACCTCGGTGAACGACTTGACGTCGAGGAGGTCGCCGAGGAGCAGCGGCGCCTGCAGCACGGAGGTGGGCACGTTCATCGCGCACCTCGCGGCGGGACGGCGGCGGAGTCCGGGTTCGCGTCGCTCGGCCGGATGCGCGTGCCGCGCAGGTCGACGTGCGAGAAGATCTGGCCGATGAACTCGCGCTCGCTGATGCGCCAGCTGCGCTCGAGCCCGACGCGCGCGTCGAGCGAGCGGTAGGTGAGGGTGAGGAGCGCGTGCAGCGTCTCGACGACGCCCTCGCCGCGGATGGCGACCGCGGGGATCACCGCGTTCTTCGCGAGCGGGCCGAGGTCGTTGAGCTCCGTCTCGCCGCGCGAGTCGGGGAGGTCGCGCTTGTTGAGCTGGACGACGATGGGCAGCGCCTTCGGCTCGAGCC
>DASSQM010000319.1:0-9838 GCA_035702465.1 Anaeromyxobacter sp.
GGCGCGCCGATGAGCACCTGATCGACGTGGTTCCGCCGCGCGTAGTCGAGCAGCGCCTCCGCCGCGTCGCCGGACTCGATCACGTGGTGCGTGACCTGGCCGGGGCCGAGGTCGAGCCCCTCGGTCCAGTGGCGCAGGAGCACGAGGTGGCGGATGCGCTGGCTCGTCGCGCCGAGCGCGGCGCCCGCCGGATCCGACGCCGGCCGGATCACCGCCACGCACGCGAGGCGCGTATCCGGCGCCGCGCGCACGAGGCGCCGGGCCTCCGCCCGCAGGGCCTCGTTGCGCTCCTCGTTCGTGTGCTGCGTCGCGATGGCGACCAGCACGACGCGCGTGCCCCGCTCCGGCGCGGGGCCGAGCGCGATCTGGCCGTACCGCATCTGCCGGAGCCACCGCGACATGCGCCGCCGCGAGCCCGCCGAGCGCAGGCGCCGCCCGCGATCGGTGACGAGCACCTGCTCCGGCCGCTCGAGGTCGTCCGCCACCGCCGCCGCGCTCGGGTAGCGCTCGGCGGGATCGGGCTCGAGGCAGCGGAGGATCACCTCCTGGAGCCACTCCGGGACGTCGGGGACGCGCGCCCGCGGCGGGAGCGGGTCGATCCAGAGCCGCTGGCGGAGGCCGCCGGCCGACGTCGGCGCGCCGTAGGGCAGCTCGCCCGTGGCGAGCTCGTAGAGCAGGACGCCGAGCGAGAAGAGATCGCTCCGCGGATCGTTGCGGATGCCGAGCACGCCCTCCGGCGACACGTACGGCGCCGAGCCGACCGGCGCGTGCGCCTCCTCGCCGAGGAGGTCGGGGTAGCGCAGGTGTCGCGAGAGCCCGAAGTCGATGAGCACGGCCTCGCCGTCGGGGCGCACGATGACGTTGGACGGCTTGACGTCGAGGTGGATGCCGCCCTGGGCGTGCAGGGCCTGGAGCGCGCGGGCCGTCGCCGCGCCGAGGCGAGCGACCTCCGCGGCGGGCAGCGGGCCGACGAACTCCGCGAGCGACCGGCCCTCGACGCGCTCCTGGACGAGATAGGGCTGCGACTCGAGGTCCCCCGCGGCGACGAACCGCGGCACGTGACGCCCCTCGAGCGCCGAGAGCACCATGCGCTCCACCTCGTACGTCGTGACGCTCTCGCCCGGCTGGCCCGGCCCGAGGCGGGGGACCTTCATGAGGAGCGGAAACCCGTCGCCGTCGCCGGAGGCGCGCTCGACGGCGTAGAGCACCCCCTGCCCGCCCTCGTGGAGGGGCTCGCCGATCCGGAACCCGTCGACGATCGCGCCCGGCTTCACTCTCTCCGGGCTCACTGTCCGCGCTCCAGCCGGTGCGCGAGCCACTCCGGCAGGCCCGCGGCGCGGACCTTCGAGGCCGCGGTGGCCCAGTCGTACGGCACGCGGTGGTACGTGAGCGTGGCGCGCTCCGCGTCGAAGAGCGCCCAGCACGCGGCGGTGTTGCCGTCGCGCGGCTGCCCGGCGGAGCCCGCGATGGCGAGCCAGCGGTAGCGCGGCGTGAGCGGGATGGCGACGCCTGGCACGGGATGGAAGCCGCGCGGCTTCTGCGCCGGGCCCGCGTAGTAGAGCGCGGGCTCGTGGACGTGGCCGGAGAAGACGTAGCGCGCGCCCTCGGCCGCGGCGAGGCTGCGGCCGGCGCGCACCGGGTCCGTCACGTACGTCCAGGCCGCGGGCGCGTCCGCGCTGGCGTGGACGAAGAGCACCTCGTCCCTGCGGACCGCGAGCGGCAAGGCCGCGAGGAACGAGTGGTGCGCCGGCGAGAGGCGGTCGCGCGTCCAGAGGACCGCCTGCGCCGCCGACGACGAGAGGTCGCCCCTCGCCTCGACCACGGCCTCGTCGTGGTTGCCCTTCACGGCGACGGCGCCCCTCGCGACGTGCTCCGCGACGATCTCGAGCACGGCCACCGGATCCGCGCCGTAGCCGACGAGATCGCCGAGGAACGCGTGCGCGTCCGCGCCCTGCTCCCGCGCGTGCGCGAGGCACGCGGTGAGCGCCTCGAGGTTCGCGTGGACGTCCGCGAGCAGAGCGACCCGCACGCACGACATCATACCGGGCGGCGCCCGCCTCCGCGCGCGCCCGCCTCAGCGGTAGAACGCGAACGTCACCGCGACGAAGAGCGGGACGAGGACGGCCATCGCCCACCCCATGTAGCCGAAGAAGCTCGGCATCCGGACGCCCGCCTGCTCCGCGATCGCCTTCACCATGAAGTTGGGGCCGTTCCCGATGTACGTGTTCGCGCCCATGAGCACGGCGCCGGCCGAGACCGCCGACAGCAGCGGCGCGCCGCGCGGGTGCGCCACGAGCTCCGCCAGGTTCGCCGCGTCGGTGCCGAGGAGGCCGCTCGCGACGGACGCGAACGTGAGGTACGTGGGCGCGTTGTCCAGGAACGACGAGAGGAGGCCCGACGCCCAGAAGAAGTGCCACTCCGCGCTGAGCCCGAGGCTCGCGCCGCGCGCGTTCAGCACCGCGAGCGCGGGGATCATCGTCGCGAAGATCCCGGCGAAGAGCACCGCCACCTCGACGATCGGGGCGAAGCCGAACCCGTTCTCCTCGTGGAGGGCGCGCGGCGTCCCGAACCAGGAGAGCGCGACGAGCGCGAGCATGCCCGCCTCCGCGGTCCCGGGCGGAAGCCTCCACCGTCCCGCCGCGACGAGCACCCCCACGACGCCGGCGAGCCAGACGAGGTTGCGCTTGCCGACGACGTGTACCGGGACCTGGTGCCTCGCCGCCATCTCGTCGAGGTCGCCCGGCGTCTCGAGGTCCTCCGCCCGGAAGATGGTCGAGTCCACCATGTAGAAGAGGACGACGAGCGCGCCGTTCACGAGGAGCCACACCGGGAGCAGCCGCAGCGTCCAGAGGAACGGCACGCCGCGGAGGAACCCGAGGAAGAGCGGCGGGTCGCCGAGCGGCGTGAGCAGCCCTCCCGCGTTGCTCACGACGAAGATGAAGAACACGAACACGTGCGCGTTCCGCCTGCGCACCGAGTTCGCGCGGAGCAGCGGCCGGACGAGCACCATCGAGGCGCCGGTCGTGCCGATGAAGGACGCGAGCACCGCGCCGAGCCCGAGGAGCACCGCGTTCAGCCCCGGCGTGCCGGAGAGCGTGCCGCGCACCACGATGCCGCCCGAGATCGAGAAGAGCGCGCCGAGCAGCACGATGAACGCCACGTACTCGCGCGCAGCGTGGACGAGGGCGCCCCGGTCGAGCGCGCCGATCCACAGCGCGACGGGCGCGCCGAGCACCGCGGCGACGAGCGCCTTGTTCCGGTTGTGCTCCCAGAAGCGCGGCGCGGCGAGCGGCAGGACCGCGATGCAGAGCAGCATCGCCGCGAACGGCAGCACGCTCCAGAGCGGCAGCACCGCGCCGAGGGGCTTCACCGCCGCCGTGGGCGGCACGGGGACCATGCCCTTCTCTCTAGCACCCCTCGTGCCGGCGCGAGCGGGCTTCCGCTCGCGTCGCGCCGTGCCCTACGGCCGCCGCAGCGCCACGTCGAGCGCGACGATCGCCGCCCAGACGAGGGCGACCGCGACGAGGCTCACCGCCAGGACGCGGCGGTCGCTCGCGCCGGGTGCCAGGAACCGCGCCACGGGGCGGGCGATGGGCGAGCAGAGGGTGCGCGCGAACGCCTTGAGCTGGCTGCCGGGCCTGCGGCTGTACCGCTCCACGACGAGGCCGAACGCGAGGTACACGACGACCATGAACGCCACGAGGCGCAGGAGCGTGAGCAGCTTGTGGACCGCGTCCAGGCGCGCCGCCTATCGGGTCCCGACGCGGAGCGGTGGCGGCCGCGGCGGCTGCGCCTGCGGCGCGGGCTTCCGCGCGCTCGTGACGCGCCCACCCGAGCGCGGCATGCGAATGCCGTCGACGAGCGCCTGCACCTCGACCGACGGCGCGTCGGTGAGGAGCGAGACCGCCCAGATGGTGACGAAGCCGACGGGGATCCCGAACACGCCGGAGGCGACGGTGCTCGTGCCGAACCACGAGAGGCCGAAGAACCGGCTCCCGATCACGTAGAAGAGCGTGACGCCGAGGCCGGCGGCCATGCCCGCCACCGCCCCGGCGCGGTTCGCGCGCTTCCACCAGATGCCCATGACGAGCGCGGGGAAGAACGCCGCGCCCGCGAGGCTGAACGCCCACGCCACGAGCTCGACGATGATGGCGAGCCGGTAGGTGGCCACCCACGCCGCCACGATCGCCGTGCCGATGAGGAGCGCCTTCGTGATGGCGAGCCGCTTGATGAGCGACGCCCGCGGGTTCACGACGTTGTAGTAGAGATCGTGCGAGATCGCGTTCGCGATGGTGAGGAGGAGCCCGTCCGCGGTCGAGAGCGCGGCGGCGAGGCCGCCCGCCATCACGAGGCCGGTGATGACGAACGGGAGCCCGGCGATCTCGGGCGTGGCGAGCACGACGAAGTCGCTGCTCTTCACGACGAAGTCCGCGAACTGCACGACGCCGTCGCCGAGCTTGTCGACGACCGTGAAGAGCTCGGCCGGCCCCCACAGCGTCACCCACCGCGGGAGGTCCCCGATCTTCGAGCCGACGAGGTCGCGGAACACGGCGTCGCGCGCGAACGCCGCGTACGCCGGGGCGGTGAAGTAGAGCAGGAAGATGAAGAACAGCGACCACGCCACCGACGTGCGCGCCGCGCGCACGGACGGCGTCGTGTAGAACCGCGTGAGGATGTGCGGCAGCCCCGCGGTGCCGACCATGAGGCAGAACGTGAGCGCGAGGAAGTTCCACATCCCCACGCCCTGCGGGACCGTCAGGTGACGCTCGATCCGCGCGCCCGCGTCGGCCGGCGCGACCGCCTGCTTCTCGGCGACGACCTTCGCCGCCCGCGCCCGCTCCTTCTCGTCCTCGGAGACGAACGGGCTGCGGAGCTTCTCGTCGAGCGCCCTCGCCTCCGCCGCCCAGCGCTCGCGCGTCGCCCGCTCCTTCGGGTCGGCCGTGATCTGGACCGCGCGCGCGTTGTTCGACTGGAGGAGCTGCCCGTAGGTGAGCTGCGGCACGGGCACGGCGAACAGCTTGAACGAGAGCACCACCACCGGCACGAGGTACGAGACGACGAGGATGATGAGCTGGGCCACCTGGGTCCACGTCACCGACCGCATGCCGCCGAGCACCGAGCAGAAGAGGACGCCGACGAGCCCCACGAAGACGCCGGCCCGGAAGTCGAGCCCCACGAAGCGGGAGACGATGAGGCCGACGCCGGTGACCTGCGCGACGAGGTAGGTGAAGGACGCGAGGAGCGCGCCCACCACGCCGATGAGCCGCGCGGCGTTGCCCTCGTACCGCGCGCCGAGGAAGTCCGGGATCGTGTACTTCCCGTGCTGGCGGAGGTACGGGGCGAGGAACACGGCGAGCAGCACGTATCCGCCGGTCCAGCCCATGATGTACGCGAGGCCGCCGAACCCCTGGGCCGACAGCGCGCCGCCCATCGAGATGAAGGACGCCGCGGACATCCAGTCCGCGCCGGTCGCCATGCCGTTGTAGAAGGCGGGCACGCCGCGACCGGCGACGTAGTACTGGTCGGCGTCGGACGTGCGGGTGACGAACCCGATGATCACGTAGACGCCCATCGAGAGCGCCATGAAGATCCAGCCGATCCACGCCTTGGACAGGCCGAGGTAGGCCTCCGCGAGCCCGATCGCGAAGGTGACGGCGACGAAGACGAGCGTGTAGAGGCCGAAGATCCGGTGCAGGCTGCGCACGTCAGGCCTCCTCTCGGATGCCGTACTCGAGGTCCTTCGCGTTCATGAGCTTCGCGTAGAGGAGGCTCTCCACGAGGAACACCACGATCGAGCCCTGGGCGGCGACGTAGTAGCCGAGCGGGAAGCCGAGGACGACGAGCTCGTTCAGCGCCGACGCGAAGAGGCCGCCGAGGAGGAAGGTCACCACGAACCAGACGACGAGGAGCGCGGCGGTGAGCCTGACGTTGTAGCGCCAGTAGGTCGCGCGCTGCTCCGGACTGAGGTCCGCCATGTTCACGCTCCGTCGATGGGGAGCCGGCGCGGAGCTGCCTGGGGGACGCACCGGCGACCCCTAGACCGCTAGCACAGCCGATTCACGCGTCGCAAATTCCTGCGCGGCGCGTCAACCGCCGCGCACCGGGGAAGGTCTCGCAGGACCCTCACAGCAGGTCGCGAAGTGTGCGCGCGCCGAGCACCTTGCGAAGCACGAGGAACAGCTCGGCCGTCGCGATCGCGTCGGCGAGCGGATCGTGCGCCTGGTACTCGGGGAGGCCGTACTCCGCCCGCGCCCGCCCGAGCTGGAGCGGCACGGCGTCGTCCGGCACGCCGGGCGCGGCCGTCGAGCCGATCCGCACGAGGAGCTTCGCCGTGTCCACCACGTCCGGCGCGGGCCAGCGCCGCCCGGCCGCCTTGAACTCGCGGCGCAGGAACGGCAGGTCCACCTGGCGGTGGTGGACGAGCAGGACCGCGTCGCGCAGCCGCCGCGCGATCTCGGGGAGCACGTCCGCGACGGGCGGCGCGGACTGGACCTCGGCGCGCAGGAGCTGGTGCGCGCGGACCGAGTCCGGATCGATCCGCGCTCCCTCCGGCGGGCGCACGAGCGTGCGCCACGCCTCGCCGAGGCGGATCGTGCCGCCGCGGATCGGCACCATGCCCACGGCGAGGACGGGATCCTTGCGCGCGTCGAGCCCGCCCATCTCGAGGTCCAGGGCCCAGTACACGACGCTCTCCCACGGCGGGGAGCGAAAGAGGCGCACGCCTCATCCTAGCGTCTCTGGCCGGGTCCCCCAACGCGGACTAGACTGCTCGTGCGCCCCGTGCGATGGACGGATGGCGTTCACTCGCAGCGAGCGAGGTCGGCCTTGGACGTCGAGACGCCGGCGGTCCCATCCCCAGCAGCTCCCGAGCAGGGCGCGCGGCTCGCGCGCAGGGGCCCGGTCCGCTCGCCGCGCGATCTCGTCGCGGGCGCGATCCTCGTCGCGCTCGCCGCGTTCGCCCTCGCCACGGGAGCGCCGCTCGAGGGCGGCACGCTGCGCGCCATGGGGCCCGGCATGCTCCCGCGGGCGGTGGCCGCCGCCGTCGGCGTCGCCGGGCTCCTCCTCGTCGGCTTCTCCTTCGCCCGCTTCGGGCTCCGGCTCGGGCGCTGGCCGATCCGCGGCCCGATCTTCGTCACGCTCGCGGTGGTCGCGTTCGCGCTCACCATCCGCTCGGTGGGGCTCGTCCTCGCGGGCCCGCTCGTGGTCGTCGTGAGCGGCGCCGCGTCCTCGGACGTGCGGTGGAAGGAGCTCGTCGCGTTCGCGGTGGTGATGACCGCGTTCTGCGTCGTCCTCTTTCGCTCCATCCTCGGGCTCCCGATCCCGATCCTGTCGGTCGGCGGCTTCACCTGGTAGTCGCGCATGACGGAGCTCCTCCAGCACCTCTCGCTCGGCTTCTCCGTCGCGTTCACGCTCCAGAACCTCGGGCTCGCGCTCGTCGGGTGCCTCATCGGCACGCTCATCGGTGTGCTCCCGGGCATCGGCCCCATCGCGACCATCACCATGCTCCTGCCGATCACCTTCGGCATCGAGCCCACCGGCGCCATCATCCTGCTCGCCGGCATCTACTACGGCGCCCAGTACGGCGGCTCGACCACGGCGATCCTGGTGAACATCCCCGGGGAGGTGACCGCGGTCGTGACCACCCTCGACGGCCACCAGATGGCGAAGCAGGGGCGCGCCGGGGCGGCCCTCGGCGTCGCCGCCATCGGCTCGTTCTTCGCCGGGTGCGTCGCGACGCTCGTCATCGCGGCGCTGGCGGTGCCGCTCACGCGCCTCGCGCTCCTGTTCGGCTCCGCGGAGTACTTCTCCCTCATGGTGGCGGGGCTCGCCTTCGCCGTCGTGCTCGCCCGCGGCTCCATCCTGAAGGCGATCGCGATGATCCTCGTGGGCGTCCTGCTCTCCACCATCGGGCAGGACCTCGAGACGGGCGTCGAGCGCTTCACCTTCGGCTACGCGCCGCTCGCCGACGGCCTCGACTTCGCGGTGCTGGCCATGGGCGTGTTCGGCTTCGCCGAGGTGCTGCGCAACCTCGAGGCGATCGAGCACCGCGAGGTGGTGCCCATCCCCATCGGACGGGTGTGGCCCTCGGCGTCCGACCTGCGCCAGTCGGCGGGCCCGATCCTGCGCGGCACGCTCGCCGGGGCGATCCTCGGCATCCTGCCCGGGAACGGCGCGGTGCTCGGCCCGTTCGCGTCCTACACCATCGAGAAGCGGCTCGCGAAGGATCCGGGGCGCTTCGGGCGCGGCGCCATCGAGGGGGTCGCCGGGCCGGAGTCGGCGAACAACGCGGGCGCGCAGACCTCGTTCATCCCGCTCCTCTCGCTCGGCATCCCGCCGAACGCGGTCATGGCGCTCATGGTCGGCGCCATGACCATCCACGGCATCGTGCCCGGCCCGCTCGTCATGACGAGGAGCCCGTCGCTGTTCTGGGGCGTCATCGCCAGCATGTGGATCGGGAACCTCATGCTGCTCGTCATCAACCTGCCGCTCGTGGGGCTGTGGGTGAAGCTCCTCCGCGTCCCCTACCGGCTCATGTTCCCGGCCATCCTGCTCTTCTCGTCCATCGGCATCTACTCGGTGAACAACTCCGCCGCGGACGTGCTCCTCACCGCCGTGCTCGCGCTCGCGGGCTGGGCGCTCTCGAAGCTCGACTTCGAGACGGCGCCCCTCCTGCTCGGGTTCGTGCTCGGCAGGCTGATGGAGGAGAACCTGCGCCGCGCGCTGTCGCTCGCGCGCGGCGATCCCATGACGTTCCTCCGGCGCCCCATCAGCCTGGGGCTCCTCGCCGTCGCAGCCCTCGTGCTCGTCGTCGCCGTGCTGCCGTCCATCAGCCAGCGGCGCGAGCAGGTGTTCGCGGAAGACTGATCGCTCGCCCATCGCTCGCCCGTCCAGGAGGCACCATGAAGGCCCTGCTCGCAGCCCTCGCCGTCGCCGCCGCCGCGCTCGCCGGACCCGCGCGCGCCGCGTGGCCCGATCGCCCCATCACCATGATCGTCCCCTTCGCCGCCGGCGGCCCGACCGACGTCGTCGCGCGCATCGTGGCGGAGCACATGGGGCGCACCCTGGGTCAGCAGATCGTGGTCGAGAACGTCGCCGGCGCCGGCGGGACGACCGGCAGCACCCGCGCCGCCCAGTCCGCGCCGGACGGCTACACCATCGAGATGGGCCACATGGGCACGCACGGCGCGGCCCGCGCGGTCTACCCGGATCTCAAGTACGACCCGGTGAAGGACTTCTCGCCCATCGGCCTCGCCGCGGGCACGCCGATCGTCGTGGTCGCCCGCAAGGACTTCCCCGCGGCGGACTTCAAGGCCTTCCTCGCCTATCTGAAATCGAACTCGGAGAAGCTGAACGAGGCCCACGCCGGCGTGGGCTCCGTCTCGTGGACCACCTGCTCGTTCTTCAACTCGCTCGCGGGGGCGAAGCCCACGCGCGTCGCCTACCGCGGCACCGGCCCGGCCCTGAACGACCTCGTGGCCGGGCACGTGGACTACATGTGCGATCAGATCGTGAACCTCGTGCCGCAGATCCAGGCGAACACCATCAAGGCCTACGCGGTGGCGCTGCCCCAGCGCTCGCCGGCGCTCCCGAACGTGCCCACCACGATCGAGGCCGGCCTGAAGGAGTTCCAGGTCACCGCCTGGAACGCGGTCTTCGCGCTGAAGGGGACGCCACCCGAGATCGTGAAGAAGCTCTCCGACGCGCTCCAGAAGGCGCTCGCCGACGACAACACGCGCAAGCGCCTCCTCGACCTCGGCGCCGACCTCTCGAACAAGGCGGCGAGCACGCCCGAGGGGCTGCGGCGGCACGTCGAGAGCGAGGTCGCGCGCTGGAACCA
>DASSQM010000320.1:0-8910 GCA_035702465.1 Anaeromyxobacter sp.
GCTCGTGACCGTAGAAGATGTTGTCGCCGAGGATCAGCGTCGACGGGCCGCCGCGCACGAAGTCCGCGCCGATGACGAACGCCTGCGCGAGGCCGTCGGGGCTCGGCTGGACCTTGTAGTCGAGCTGGATGCCCCACGCGCTGCCGTCGCCCAGGAGCTCCTTGAAGCGCGGCGTGTCGTGCGGCGTCGAGATGACGAGGATCTCGCGGACGCCCGCGAGCATCAGCACCGACAGCGGGTAGTACACCATCGGCTTGTCGTAGACCGGCAGGAGCTGCTTCGACACCGACAGCGTGGCGGGGTAGAGGCGCGTCCCGGCGCCGCCTGCGAGGATGATTCCCTTGCGTTTCTCGTTCATTGGTCGGTCCCGCCGCGAGGGGCGACCCTACCACGCCCCCCTTTTCGCGTTCCAGGACGGCCTCTCCGGGCGGCGCCTCCGGACGCGCTCGCGGCGCGATTGACTTCGGGCGGAAAGGACGGCCAACTCGCCCTCGCCATGCGCATCGCGATCACCGGCGCGAACGGTCTCCTCGGCGGCGCCGCCGTCGCGCTGCTCGCCGGACGGCACGAGGTCCTGGGCGTCGGGCGCGGTCCGTGCCGCCTCGCGCCCGGGGCGTGCGCATGGGCCGACGCCGACCTCGGCGACGGGCGCTCCGTCGAGGCGTCGCTCCTCGCGTTCCGCGCCGAGGCGGTCCTGCACGCGGGCGCGCTGACCGACGTGGACGGCTGCGAGCGCGAGCCGGAGCTCGCCTGGCGCGTCAACGTCGGCGGCACGGAGCAGGTCGCGCGCGCGTGCCGCGCGCTCTCCGCGCGCCTCGTCGCGGTCTCCACCGACTACGTCTTCGACGGGGACCGCGGGGACTACGCCGAGGACGACGTGCCGAACCCGCGCGGCGCGTACGCGCGCACGAAGCGCTGCGGCGAGGAGGCGGCCCTGCTCCTCGCGCCCGACGCGGCCGTGGCGCGCGTCGCCGTGGTCTACAGCGGAAGGCCGGGCGCGAAGTCCACGTTCGCGACCCAGGTCGTGGAGAAGCTCGGACGCGGCGAGCCCGTGAAGGCCTTCTCCGATCAGGTGGTCTCGCCGACCCTCGCCGAGAACGCGGCGGCGATGACGCTCGAGCTCCTGCTCGAGCACGATCACCGCGGGGTCCTGCACACGGCGGGGGCCACCGCGCTCGGCCGCGTCGACTTCGCGGAGCGCGTCGCGCGCCGCTTCGGGTTGCGGGGCCAAATCGTCCCGGTGCGGACGGCCGACGTGAAGCTCCCCGCGCCGCGACCGCTCCGGAGCAGCCTCCGCGTGGACCGCGCCGCGGCGCTGCTGCGGGCGAAGCCGCTCGCGATCGACGACGCGCTCGAGCGCTTCCACGAGCAGTGGATGCAGAGAACCGGAGGCGGATAGCCCGGGCAGACTGCGGGGCGCTACCGCCCCGCCGGCCACGCCATCACGGTCAGGAAGAAGGCGCTCCCGCCCTTCTCCGCGGTGACCTGGTGCACGATGCGCTGGCCCTTCTCGACGGTGAGCCGGGACTGCGTGTTGCGAGACGCGAGCGCGACCTCGATGGTCACGGTGTCGCCGTGCCGCTCCTGCAGCGTGACGCCGTCCGTGTCGCCCGACGGCAGGTCCACGAACGCGGGCTTCCCGCGGTCGAGCTCGTAGTGCTGCTCCGCCACCTGCTCCCACCGCACGTAGGCGAGCGGCGAGAGCTGGTGCTTGAGGTCGGCGAGCTTGGGGTCGACGTTCGCGGGACCCTGGCGCGAGCCCTTGATGACGCGGACGCGGACGGGGACCTCGGCGCGCGCGGGCGACGGCGCCGCGCCGGCGAGGATCGCGACCGCCGCGACGAAGGCTGCCGAGAGGAACGCCCGCCGGCCGCGCGACCTCACGATCCGTTCTCCTCGCTCAGGAGCACCACGGGGCCCTCGTTCGTCTGCAGGATCGTGGTCGCTTCGCCCTCGGACGAGACCTCGAGCATCGCGACCTCCGTCGGCCTCGAGCCGAGCGAAACGTACACGATGACCGCGACCGCCGCCAGCGCCGGAGCGAGCGCGGCCGCGGCGGCCCTGCGGTGACGGTGGAGCCATCCCAGGACGCCCGCGTCCCGGCGAGGCGTCCGCTCGACCCGCGCCATCACCTGGTCCACGAACGGCGCGAAGTCGCGCGCGCTGGCGCGGGCGAGGAGCGCCTGCGCGACGAGGCCGTCCATCGCCTCCGCGTTCCGCGCCACGCCGCGGCAGTCGGCGCAGGTGGCGAGGTGCGCCTCGAGCGCCTTCGCCTCGCCGTCGCCGAGCTCGCCCGGGCGCGCGCCGATCATCGGAGCGAACTGGACGCACTCCTTCATGACTCCTGCTCCCCGGCCGCGCTCTTCTTCCCTGCGTACCGCCGCAGCGCCGCCTGCATCTTCCTGCGGGCGTGGAAGAGGCGGCTCATCACCGTCCCCTTGTGGATGCCGAGCCGCTCCGCCAGCTCCTCGTAGGACAGCCCCTCCACCTCGCGCAGCACGAGGATGGTGCGGTGCTTCTCCGGGAGCGTCTCGAGCGCCTCGGCGATCTTCCCGGCGAGCTCGCGGCGGAGCACGTTCTCGCGCGGATCGTTCCCGAGGCCCGTCGAGAGGATCCCCTCGCCCGCCTCGGAGACGTCGCCCTCCGTCACGTCGTCCAGCTCCTCGCGGCGCGCGGTGCGCTCCTTGCGGACCGCGTCGATCGCAAGGTGGGTCGCGATGCGGAAGAGCCACGTCGAGAACGACGACTTCGCCTCGAAGTCCGCCAGGTGTCCGTGGACTCGCACGAACGTCTCCTGGGCGACGTCCCAGGCGAGATCCGGGTCCTTCACGATACCGAGCGCCACGGCGTAGACCTTCCTCTGGTAGCGGACGACGAGCGCGCGGAACGCGTCGGCCTCGCCGGCCCTGGCCCTCGTGACCAGCGAGAGGTCGTCGACTTCCATCGGACGGACGCGCGCTCCGAGGCTGAAATTCACGGGAACCCGCGCGAAACTAGCATGGCGAGGCGCGGCGAGGGGGCACCGCGGGCACGGGCGGGTTATCCTCCCTTGACCGTCCCCCGACCGCCGGAATGCGCGGCGGGGGAGCCGGTTGGGATCGACGGATGTCCGCCGCATACGGAGAGATCAGCCGCGTCCTCGTCGGGGCGCGCAGGCGGCGGGTGCGGGTGGTCGTCCTCGCCGCGCTGACCTTCGGCCTCGCCGCGCTCCTCCTCTTCGTGTTCGCCGCAGCGTGCGCGCTCCTGTTCGGGGCCCGTCTGGGGGTGCGCCCCGTGGCTCTCGCGGGGGGGATCACCGCGGTCGTGGCCGCGCTCGCGTGGGCCGTCCGCGACCTCCTCCGCACGGCGTGGAGCGAGGAGGCGACCGCCCGGAACGTCGCCCGGGACTCGGCGGCGCTGCGCTCCGACCTCGTCTCGTCCGTGGAGCTCACGCGCGAGCGGCCCGCGATCGAGGCGTCGCGCCGCTTCTCCGTGCAGCTCCTCGACGCGCACGTGGAGCGCACCGCGGCCCGGGCGCGCGCGCTCGACCTCGCCCGCGCCATCCCCGACCGCTGGGCGAGGCGCGGCGCGCTCGCGCTCCTCGGCGTCGGCGTGCTGCACGGCGTCGGGCTCCTCGCGGGCGGCGGCGCGTTCGTGAAGGCCTACGCGCGGGTCGTCCACGGCGACGCGCGCGCGGCGGCCCTCGCCGCCGATCCCATCACCGGCGACATCGAGCTCACCTATCACTACCCCGCCTACATGCGGCGCGAGCCGCGCACGCTGTCGGGCACGGGCGGCGAGATCCGCGCGCCGAAGGGCACCGAGGTCGTGCTCCGGACGCGCGCGGACCGCGACGTGAAGGCGGCGGAGATCGCGGTCCATTACGACGTCGCGCCTTCGGGCCCGGCCGCCGGCCCTCCGGCGCCGAACGCTCCCGCCGGGTCCCACGCGCAGGGTGAGCCGAAGCAGGGGAAGCCCGCAGCGGAGGCGAAGCACGAAGCCGGCCCTGCGGTGAAGCGCTTCTCCCTCGCCGTCCAGAACGCGCGCGACCTCTCCGGCCGCCTCGTCGTCGAGGACGGCGGCAGCTACCGCTTCCGGTTCCTCGACGGGCGCGGGAAGCTCGTCGCCGAGGGGCCGCCGCTCCCCATCGGCGTCGAGATCGACGCGCCGCCCGAGGCGCGCGTCACGCACCCGGACCGCGACATCGAGGTCGACGCCGGCGCCATCGTGCGCATCGACTGGCAGGCGGAGGACGACGTCGGCCTCTCCGAGGTCGCGCTCGTGGTGAAGCCCCCCGACGGCGCCGAGCGGCGCCGCGTCCTCGCCAAGCCCGACGCGACGCGCCGCGACGGCGGCACCGTGGACCTCGATCTCCGCCCCGAGAAGCTCGCGGAGGGAGACCGCCTCCTCTACTGGATCGAGGCGGTGGACGGCGACGTCGTCTCCGGCCCGAAGAAGGGCGTCTCCGACACGCACTCGGTGAAGATCTACTCGGAGGCGGAGCACCGCCGCGAGGCGCTCGAGAAGGCGAAGCAGGTGTTCGAGGAGATGGTGACGCTCCTCGCCGATCGCCTGGACGCCTTCGCGCACGGCGCGATCGACGGCCCGGACCGCCTCGTCGTCGCGCAGCAGCTCGACGCCCGGACGCGCTTCCTCCACGAGCGGATGAAGGAGGTCGCGCGCGAGCTCCGCCGCGACAAGGCCGGCCCGCGCGAGGTGGCGACCGCGCTCGACAACGTCTCCGCGCAGCTCCGCACCGCCGAGCAGCGGCTCACCGCCGCGCGCAACGCGGTCGGGCAGGCGTACCGGATCCGCTCCACCCCGGATCGCTCGCTCGTCGGCACCATGCGCATCGCGGACGCCTACCTCGACACGCAGCTCGAGAACGGCGTCCTGTACCTCGAGAAGCTCCTCGACAAGCAGCGCGCCGAGGACCTCGTCCGGCTCGCCAAGGACCTCGCCGCGAAGCGCCGCGACCTCGCGGACCTCATGGCGAAGTTCAAGAGCTCGCCGAACGAGGAGACGAAGAAGGAGCTCCTCTCCCGCATCGGGCGCATGAAGGAGCGGGTGAAGGAGATGCTCGCGCGCATGGCCGAGATGTCGCGCGGCTTCAACGACGAGCACATGAACGAGGAGGCCCTGGCGGAGCTCCAGAAGTCGCAGGACCTCGGCGCCCAGCTCGACGACATCGAGCAGATGCTCGCGAAGGGCGACGTCGAGGGCGCCATGCGCGAGCTCGACAAGATGGCCTCGCAGATGGACCAGATGCTCGCCGGCCTCCAGCGCAACGCCGGCCTCCCCGACGAGAAGGCGCAGGAGCTCATGAAGCAGATGCTCGCCTTCAAGAAGGAGCTCGAGGACGTGAAGGGCGAGCAGGAGAAGACCGCGGGGGAGACCGACAAGCTGCGCCAGAAGTACCGCGAGGCCCTGCGGCAGCGGCTCAAGGACTCCGAGTCGAAGGTGCAGAAGCTCGAGAAGCTCGCCGAGGAGGCGCGCAAGGACGTCGAGCAGGCGCAGCCGGGCGTCACCTACCGCGCCGAGCCGGAGTTCGACCAGGCCCGCGACTCGCTCGACGACCTCCAGCGCGCGCTCGGCATGAAGGAGCTCGGCTCCGCCTTCGAGAGCGCGCAGCGCGCGGCGCCCGCGGTGGAGCGGCTCTCCCGCTTCCTCGAGGAGGACGTGCAGCTCTCGCAGCAGAACCCCGCGTTCACGCGCCGCGATCCGCAGAAGGTGAAGGACGCGCAGAAGAGCGCGTCGAAGGCGGTGCCCAAGGTGCGCCAGGTCCGCGACGAGCTCGCCCAGCTCTTCCCCGACCCGCGCCAGATGATGAACCCGGGCGAGCAGCAGAAGATGGACGCGCTCTCGAAGCGCCAGTCCGAGCTGGAGAAGCGCGCGGGCGAGCTCCAGCGCAAGCTCCAGGAGCTCATGCAGCAGGCCCCGGTGTTCCCGCCGAACGCGCAGGCGCAGCTCGGCGAGGGCCGCGGGCACATGGGCCAGGCGGCGAGCGAGCTCGCCCAGAAGAACCCGCAGCGCGGCCACGGCCAGCAGGAGCTCGCGCTCGACGCGCTCTCGCGCTTCCAGAAGGGGCTCGAGGACGCCGCGAAGCGCGGCGGCCAGGGCCAGGGCGGCGGGATGGGGTTCCCGTTCCCCTTCGGCGAGCAGGGGGGCGGCGAGGAGGGCGACGGCCGCGAGCCGTCGCACGAGAAGGTGAGCATCCCCGGGGCCGAGGCCTACAAGGTGCCGGAGGAGTTCCGCAAGGACCTGCTCGACGCGATGAAGCAGGGCGCGCCGGAGCGCTACCGCGGCGAGGTGCAGCGGTACTACGAGGAGCTCGTCAAGTGAGGCGCGCGCGCCTGCTCGCCGCCCTCGCGGCGTCCGTCCTCGCCGTACCCGCCGCGCGTGGCGCGACCGCTCCGCCCGGCCGCGCCGGGGGCGAGGCCGAGAGCGCCCGCGCCCCGAGCGGCGCAAGACACTCCGTCTCGCCCGCGCTCGAGGCGCTCCGCCTGCTCGCGGCCGAGGACGTCGACGGCGCCCACGCCATCCTCGATCCGCTCCTCGCGAAGGACCCGAACGCGCCCGGGGTGAAGCTCGCCACCGGCGTGCTGCGCTTCTTCGAGCAGCGCTACGACGAGGCCATCTCGCTCATGGAGTCCGCCCGCGCCGGCGACCCGGTGGGCTACCTCGCGCTCGCGCGCGCCGCCCGCGACGTCACGAAGGGCGACGTCCGCTCCGAGAGCGAGCACTTCGTCGTCTCGTTCCCGCCGGGGAAGGACGAGGTGCTCGTCCCGTACCTCGTCGAGACGCTGGAGCGCCAGCGCGCGGCCCTCGGCGCGAGCCTCGGGTACGTGCCGGACGGGAAGCTCGCCGTCGAGATCGTGCGCGACGTGAAGGAGCTCGCGCGCGTGACGACGCTCGAGGAGGCCGAGATCCGCACCACCGGCACGGTCGCGGTCTGCAAGTTCAACAAGCTCATGCTCCTCTCGCCCAAGGCGCTGCTCAAGGGCTACGACTGGCTCGACACCGCCGCGCACGAGTACACGCACCTCGTGCTCACGCGGAAGAGCCGGAACGCGGCGCCGATCTGGCTGCAGGAGGGGCTCGCCAAGTGGTTCGAGCACGCCTGGCGCAACGGCGACTCCCCGCTCAGCCCGGCGGAGGCCGCCATCGTGCGGAACGCCGTCGAGCAGGGGAAGCTCGTCACGTTCGAGGAGATGCACCCCTCGCTCGCGAAGCTGCCGTCGCAGGAGAAGGCGGCGCTGGCGTACGCCGAGGCGGTGCTCGCCGTCGAGCGCATCGTCGGGCGCGCCGGCCCGCACGCGCTCTCGCGCATCCTCGACGTCGTCGCGTCGGGGAAGGACGCCGCCGAGGCGGTCGCGCAGGTCGTGGGCGTGCCGTTCGACCGGTTCCTGGCCGACTGGAAGCAGTACATGGCGACCCGGCCGCTGCCGCGCGGCTCCGATCTGCACCTCCGCCGCCTGCGCTTCCGCGACGACCCGAAGCAGCGCGGGGAGTGGGTGGAGTGGGCCGAGATCCCGGACGACAAGGCGCGGGGCTTCGCCCGGCTCGGCGAGCTCCTGCGCGCGCGCGGCCGCTTCGTCGCCGCCCGGACGGAGTACGGGAAGGCGTACGAGCGCGTGGGCCCGAAGATCCCGATCCTCGCCGACCAGTACGCGCTCACCGCCATGATGTCGGGCGGCGAGGACCTCGCCGAGCGCGTCCTCGCCGAGGCGATCGGGTGGAACCCCGACTACGCGGCGCTCCACGTCCACCTCGCGCGCCTGCTCGTCCGCCGGCAGGACTTCGCCGGCGCCCGGGACCACCTCCTCGTCGCGAACCGGCACGACCCGTTCGACCCCGAGATCCACGCCGGCCTGGCGAAGGCCCTCACCTCGCTGGGGGACCCGGGAGGCGCGTCGCGCGAGGAGCGGTTCGCGAAGATACTTGCGGGTCACGAGGCGAAATGAGCGTTTGACGAACGGCCACCCGGATCGAGCCATGACACCAGAGACCAGCTCCCAGCCACCCCGGCAGGTCGACGACCTCAAGGCGGTCGAGGAGCTCCACGAGGCGCGGCGGCTGCTCCTCGGCGAGCTCGAGAAGCGGATCGTCGGCCAGAAGGAGGTCGTGGACGCGCTGCTCGTCGCGCTGTTCGCGCGCGGGCACTGCCTGTTCGTGGGCGTGCCGGGGCTCGCGAAGACGCTCCTCATCTCGACGGTGGCCGAGGTCCTCGACCTCTCGTTCAACCGCATCCAGTTCACGCCCGACCTCATGCCGTCCGACATCAGCGGCACGGACGTGCTCGAGGAGGACCACACCACCGGCAAGCGCACCTTCCGCTTCGTGAAGGGCCCGCTCTTCGCGAACCTGCTCCTCGCCGACGAGATCAACCGCACGCCGCCGAAGACGCAGGCGGCGCTCCTCCAGGCGATGCAGGAGTACCGCGTCACCGCCGGCGGCGAGACCTATCCGCTCGACCTGCCGTTCCTCGTGTTCGCGACGCAGAACCCGATCGAGCAGGAGGGCACCTACCCGCTGCCCGAGGCGCAGCTCGACCGGTTCATGTTCTACGTCACCGTGAACTACCCGTCGGCGACGGAGGAGGTGGAGATCGTCCGCTCGACCACCATCTCCGAGCGGCCGCTGCTCCGCCGCATCCTCTCGCCGCACAAGATCCGCGACCTGCAGGACCTCGTCCTGCGCGTCCCGGCGGCGGACCACGTCATCAAGTACGCGGTGGACCTCGTGCGCGCGACGCGCCCGAACGAGCCCGGCGCGGCGGACTTCGTGAAGGAGAACGTGTCCTGGGGCGCCGGCCCGCGCGCCTCGCAGTACCTCGTCCTCGGCGCGAAGAGCCGGGCGATCCTGGAGGGCCGCATGGCCGCGTCGGTGGAGGACGTCCGCGCCCTCGCCAAGAACGTCCTCGTCCACCGG
>DASSQM010000321.1:0-3265 GCA_035702465.1 Anaeromyxobacter sp.
CAGCGCGGCGGGAGCTTCTCGCTCGGAGTGAAGACGTCGAAGGGTGTCCTCGACGTCGCCGCCGCGAAGGGGAAGAAGAACGGCCTTCCCGCGACCACGGACGACGTGATCCGCGGCATCGGCGACGTCAACGCCCTCCGCGGCCTCGTCGCCGACGCCGAGTCCGGCAAGAAGACCGCCCTCATCCCCGAGTCGGACGTCCGCTTCGGCCCTGCGGTCACGCACCCGCAGAAGATCCTGATGATGGGCCTCAACTACCGGAAGCACATCGCCGAGGTGAAGGCGCCGATGCCCACCTCGCCGACGTTCTTCAGCAAGTTCAACAATGCGCTCTCCGGCCACGGCGGCACCGTCCCGCTGCCGACGAAGGTCGCGACCAAGTTCGACTACGAGACGGAGCTCGTCGTCGTCGTCGGCAGGCGCGCCCAGGACGTGAGCTCCGCCGACGCGCTCTCGCACGTGTTCGGCTACGCCACCGGCAACGACTTCACGGCCCGCGATCTCCAGAACAAGACCAGCCAGTGGTTGCTCGGGAAGACGCCGGACGGCTTCGGCGTGCTCGGCCCGTGGCTCGTCACCGCCGACCTCGTCGGCGACCCGCAGAACCTCACGATCGAGACCTGGGTGAACGGGAAGCAGGTCCAGGGCTCGAACACGAGCGACATGATCTACTCGTGCGCGGACCTCCTCTCCTACGCGTCGCAGCACATGACGCTCGAGCCGGGCGACATCATCTACACCGGCACGCCCGAGGGCGTGATCTTCGGGAAGCCGCCCGAGCAGCAGGTCTGGCTCAAGCCGGGCGACAAGGTGGTGAGCCAGATCCAGAAGACGGGCAGGCTCGCGTTCGACCTCGGCGTGCGGAGCGCCGGGCTGGCCGGGTCCGGCGGCTAGGAGCCTACCGCGCGGCCGGCGGGCTCCCGCTCGCGGGCAGCGGGGCCGCCGGCCCGTTCGCGAACAGCGGCTCGGCGCGCGCGAGCTGGGCGGCGAAGACGGCCGGATCGGACGTGGGGAGGTCGCAGGTCCGCCGGCGGCACACGTACGCCGTCGCCGCGCCGCGGAGCGCCCGCTTCCCCTCGAGGAGCGGCACGAGCCGCGCGCGCGCGTCGAGCTCCGGGCCCTCGCGCGCTGCCGCGTACGCGCGGTTCGGCACGAACGCCCGCCGGAGCGCGGCCTCGAGCGCGGGGGCCCCACCGCTCGCGGGCGACACGACCACGATCTCGAGCGGCGTGTCGAGGCGGAAGTCGAGCGCGGCGACCAACGTCTCCGCGCCGGCGCCGCGCGCGAGCTCCGGCGCGAACGCGGAGAGCGCCTGCTCGGCGAGCGCCCGCCAGCGATCGTCGCCGGTGAGCTCGTGGAGCCGCAGGAGGTCGAGGATCGCGACCGCGTTCCCGGACGGCTCGGCGCCGTCGTCCGCGGGCTTCTCGCGCGCGAGGAGCGCCTCGCCGTCGCTCGGCGTGCGGAAGAACCCTCCGGCGCGCTCGTCCCGGAACCGCTTCTCGAGCGCGGAGGCGAGCGCGATCGCCTCCGAGAGCCAGCGCGGATCCTGCGTCGCCTCGTGCAGATCGAGGAGCCCCTGCGCGAGGAACGCGTGGTCCTCGAGGAGGGCCGCCTGGCTCGCCCTCCCGTCCTTCCACGCGCGGCGGAGCGCTCCGTCCGGCCGCATGCGGCCGAGGACGAGCTCCGCGGCCCGGATCGCCCGCGCCGCGAAGGCCGGCTCGCCGAGCACGAGCGCGCCGCGCGCGAAGGCGGAGATGGCGAGCCCGTTCCAGCCGGCGAGGACCTTCTCGTCCCGGGCCGGGCGCGGCCGCGCGTCCCGCGCGGCGAGGAGCTTCCGGCGGGCGCGCTCGACCGCCGCCTCGATCTCGGACGGCGCCGCGCGCCGACTGCGCGCCAGGTCCTCGACGGTCGCCGCGACGTGCAGCACGCTCCGGCCGCCCACCTGCCCCTTCGGCCCGACGCCGAAGAAGGCGAGCGCCACCGGCGCGTCCTCGCCCGCCGCCGCCTTCACCTCCGCGGGCGTCCAGGTGAAGAACCGCCCCTCCTCGCGCCGCGCCGTCCCGGGGACGAGGCTGTCCGCGTCCGTCGCGGAGAAGAAGCCGCCCTGCCGGTCCGACATGTCGCGCGCGAGGAACTCGAGGATCTCGCGCGCCACGCGCGCGAAGTCCGCGCGCCCGGTGAGCTGGAAGCCGTCGAGATACGCGACGGCGAGCTGGGCGTTGTCGTACAGCATCTGCTCGAAGTGCGGGACGAGCCACCGCGCGTCGACGGCGTAGCGGTGGAACCCGCCGCCGAGCTGGTCGCGGATGCCGCCCGCCGCCATGCGCGCGAGCGTGGTCTCGACGATCCGCAGCGCCTGCGGGTCGCGCGTGCGCCGGTGGTAGCGCGCGAGGAGCGCGAGGCTCGACGGGCTCGGGAACTTCGGTCCGTCGCCGAAGCCGCCGTTCGCCGCGTCGTAGGCGCGGGCGAGGCGGACGGCGGCGCCGCGGATCGCGTCGGGGCCCGGGATGGCCTCGGGCCCGGGGTGCGCCGACGCCTCGCGCACCTTGTCGGCGATCTCGCGGGCCGCCGAGAAGACCTCCTTGCGGTCGTCGCGGTACGCCGTCGCGAGCTGCCGGAGCGCCGACAGGAAGCCCATCTTCACGCCGCGGTCGCCGTCGCGGGCCGGGATGTACGTGCCCGCGAAGAACGGCTCCCGCTCCGGCGTGAGCACGAGCGTCATCGGCCAGCCGCCCTCGCCGGCGAGGAGGAGCAGCACCTTCATGTACACGGCGTCGACGTCGGGCCGCTCCTCGCGGTCGACCTTCACGGCCACGAACCGCTCGTTGAGCAGCGTCGCGATCTCGACGTCCTCGAACGACTCCTCCTCCATGACGTGGCACCAGTGGCAGGTGGAGTAGCCGATGGACAGGAGCACCGGCTTGTCCTCCCGCCGCGCGCGCGCGAACGCCTCGTCGCCCCACGGGTACCAGCTCACCGGGTTGTGCGCGTGCTGGAGGAGGTACGGGCTCGTCTCGAGCGCGAGGCGGTTCACGTACTTCGGCGAGCCGTCCGCGTTGCGGTGCCGCGTGCGCGGCCCGTCGGGCCCGATCCTCGATCGCGCCGCCTCGGCGAGCCGCGCCCCGAGGCGCGGGTCGGCGCGGGCGACGCCGGGCAGCGGGGGATCCGGGTCGGGGCGAGGCTCCTCCGCGCGGGACGGCGGCGCCGCCGCGAGGAGCAGGGCGGCGGCTGCGATGCGGATCATGTGCGCTCCTCCGTGCCGGCC
>DASSQM010000322.1:0-3578 GCA_035702465.1 Anaeromyxobacter sp.
GGCCAGCGCCCTCCCACCCGGGCCATGCGCCCCCGGCGGGGTTCGCCTTCGGCCTTCAGCCCAAAGCCTTCAGGAACGGCGGCGGCGCTTCTGCTGAGGGCTGAACCCTGTGCGCTGAAGGCTGCTTCTCTCAGCTCCAGCGGAACAGCCGGAGCGCGGCGCCGAAGGAGCCGGCGGCGACGAACGCCAGGAGCGCCGCCTGCGGCAGCAGCGCGACGAGGCCGGCGCCGTCGTTCATCACGGCGCGGAACCCGTCGTTGAGCGCCGTGAGCGGCAGCGCGCGCACCACCGGCTGCATGAACGCGGGGAAGTTCTCCGCCGAGAAGAAGACGCCCGAGAGGACGAACATCGGCATCATGACGAGGTTCATGAGCCCGCTCGCCGTCTGCGTGTTCCGCGCCCGCGACGCGACGAGGAGCCCGAGCCCGGCGAACGCGAGCGCGCCGAGCACCGCGAGCGCGCCGAGCGTCACGACGGAGCCGCGCAGCGGCACGCCGAACGCAAGCCGGCCGAAGCCGACGAGCACCGGGACCTCCAGCACGAGGAACAGGAGCCGCACGAGCACGAACGCGAGCAGGTAGTCGCTCCGGCGCATCGGGGTCGCCACCATGCGCCGGAGCAGCTTCTTCTGCCGGTCCTCGACGATGACCCAGCCGATGCCCCACATGCCGGCGGACATGATGTTCATGCCGACGAGCCCCGGGACGAGGAAGTCCACGTAGCGCGCGCCGGGCTCGGTGACGCGCTCGTCGCGCGGCTCGAGGCGGTCGGCGCGCCCGGCGGCGCGCTCGAGGAGGTCGTCCACGACGGCGCGCGCGAGGCGGCTCTCGGGGCGCGTCGCATCGTAGCGGTAGGCGGGCGGATCGCCGGGCACGACCACGATCGAGACCTTGCCGGTGCGGAGCGCCGCGCTCGCCGCCTCCGGCGCGAGCACGGCGGCGGTGACGTCCTTCCCGGCCGAGAGGACGTCCCGCACGGCCTCGGCCCCGGGCCCCGCCTGGACGGCGGTCCGCACCGGCTCGGGCGGACGGGTGCGGAACGCGATGCCGAGCGCGATGGTGAGCAGGACCGGGAACGCGAACGTCCAGAACACCGCCGACGGCTCGCGGAAGAAGCCGCGGATGCGCGCGAGCGTGAGCTGGAGGAGCGGGGAGCGCTCGAGCGGGCCCGGCCCGCGGCGGGCGCGGGCCGCGGCGGCGGGCACGACCTCAGTCACGGAGCCTCCGGCCGGTGAGCGACACGAACACGTCCTCGAGCGTGGCGCGGTGGGTGGAGAGCGCGGTCGGCGCGAGGCGGTGCTCGTCGAGGTGCGCGAGGAGGGCGGGGATCGCGACGTGGAGCCGCTCCACCGTGAGCGCCCACCCCGCCCCGGCGCGCCGCGCCGCCTGCACGCCGGGGAGGGCGCGCAGCGCCGCCTCGCTCACGCCGTCCGCCGGCGCCTCGAACTCCACGATCTCCTGGCCGACGACGCGCTCGATGAGCTCGCGCGGCGTGCCGAGCGCGATGACCTTGCCGTGGTCGACGATCGCCACGCGATCGCAGAGCCGCTCCGCCTCGTCCATGTAGTGCGTCGTGAGGACCACGGTCCGCCCGCGCGCCTTCATGGCGAGGACGACGTCCCAGAGCTGCCGGCGCGACTGCGGGTCGAGACCGGTCGTGGGCTCGTCGAGGAAGAGGAGCTCCGGCTCGCCCACGAGCGCGCACGCGACCGCGAGCCGCTGCTTCTGGCCGCCCGAGAGCCGCTCGTAGCGCGCGCGCCGCTTCTCGCCCAGCTCCACGAGCGCGATCACCTCGTCCACCGTGCGGCCCGACGGGTAGAACGAGCGGAAGAGCCGCACCAGCTCCTCCACGGTGAGGCGTTCGTAGAGGTGCGTCTCCTGGAGCGTGATCCCGAGCCGGGCGCGGAGCGCCCGCGGGTCGTCGCGCCAGGTCCGGCCGAGCACCTCGACGTCGCCGGACGTCGGCTCGGTGAGGCCCTCGCAGATCTCCACGGTGGTCGTCTTGCCCGCGCCGTTCGGGCCGAGGAGGCCGAAGCACTCGCCGCGCTCGACCTCGAGATCGAGCCCGTCCACCGCGAGGACGTCCGGCGGGTAGCGCTTCACGAGCGCCCGGCAGCGGATGGCGAGGTCGGGCATGGGCGGGCGCAAGATAGCGGGCGCCGTGCGGCCCGTCACCCCGTTCGCCCGGAGCGTGGCCGCCGCGGAGCGGCGCCGGAGTCGAGGGCCCGCGTCGCGAAAGGCTCGCTGACAACCCGCCTCCGACGTGCTGTCCTCCGGCGCGGGATCGCCGCGGCGACCCCGCAGGGGAGGTCGATCATGGCCACGAAGCCTCCGCGCCCGTGGACGGTCCTGCCGCACCGGCCCGTCGAGCGGATCGACGAGAACCTGTGGGGGGTCGTGGGCGCCGTGCCCGGCGTGCCCCTCCTCGAGAGGCGCATGTCGATCGTGCGCCGGGGCGACGGAGGGCTCCTCTTCTTCAACGCCGTGCCCGTGGGCGACGCCGCGCTCGATCAGATCCGCGCCCTCGGCAGGCCCGCCATCCTGGTCGTTCCGCAGCACCTGCACATGATGGACGCGCACGCGTTCCGCGCGAAGCTCGGCGTGCGCGTGTACGCGCCCGCGTCCACGCGCGCGCTCGTCTCGGAGCGCGTCGAGGTGGACGGCGCCTTCGAGGACCTCCCGCCGGATCCCGCCGTCCGGGTCGACACGGTCGCCGGGTTCAAGACGGGCGAGGGCTTCGCGACGGTGCGGACCGGCCCGCGCGCGAGCCTCGTCGTCGCGGACGTCGTCCTGAACGTGCCGCCTCAGCCCGGCGCGATGGGGTTCCTCTACCGGCTGCTGGGCTTCAGCGGCGACCGCCCGAAGCTCCCCACCCCGGTGCGGCTGCGGGTGCTCCGCGACAGGGGCGCGCTGCGCGCGCAGCTGCAGCAGCTCGCGGCGACGCCCGGGCTGGCGCGCATCGTGCCGAGCCACGGCGCGATCGTCGATCGGGATCCGGCGGGGGTGCTGCGGGAGATCGCCGGTTCGCTGTAGGGCGTGCGAGCCCCGGCGCCGCTCGTTACCTCAGCGCCACCGGGCCGCCGTCGCGGCGCCGAGGGAGAGCCATGAAGCGACTCCACCGCCCCGACCTCTTCACGTGGTCCGTCTACGACGCGGACCAGCAGGTGGACTTCAACGGAGTCCTCTGGAAGCGCGAGGGAGGGAACGTCGCCGTCGATCCTCCCGCGCTCGCGCCGCACGACGAGCGCCACCTCGCCCAGCTCGGCGGGGCGGCGTGGATCCTGATCACGAACTCGGCGCACGTCCGCGGCGCGCGCGAGCTCGCCGCCCGCACCGGCGCGCGCCTGCTCGGGCCCGCCGGCGAGCGCGAGGGCTTCCCGGTGCCGTGCGAGCGGTGGCTCCGCGACGGGGAGGAGCCGTTCCCCGGCCTCGTCGTGCGCGAGCTCCAGGGCTCGAAGACGGACGGCGAGCTCGCCCTCGCGCTCGACGGGACGACCGCGATCTTCGGCGACCTCGTGCGCGCGCACCAGGCCGGCGCGCTCATGCTGCTCCGCCGCGAGAAGCTGCGCGATCCCGCCG
>DASSQM010000323.1:0-3399 GCA_035702465.1 Anaeromyxobacter sp.
GACGACTCGAGCGGCGACACCGCCATGTGCAGGTACGTGCCGGCGTGGTCGAAGAGGCTCATCGACTCGGTCGCGGCCTCGACGAGGAGCGCCTGGTCCACGCCGCGCTCGAGCTGGGCGCGGAAGAACGTGGCGCCGACGAGCGTCGCGGCGCACGACGCCAGGAACGGCACCATCGCGCCGAACGTCCACATGCGGTGGGCGAGCTTCACGGTCGGACCTACGACGCGACGAGCCGGTACCCGACGCCACGCACCGCCTCGATGCGGACGGCGCCCTGCGGCGCGAGCCGGTCGATCTTCGCGCGCAGGTACCCGATGTACACGTCGACGACGTTCGCGTTGCCGCCGAACTCCGAGCCCCATACCGCCTCGAGGAGGCGCGTGCGGGAGAGCACCTCGCCCGGGTGCGTGGCGAGCACGGACGCGAGCGCGTATTCACGCGGGGTGAGCGACTCGGAGCGGTCGTCGCGCAGGAGCGCGCGCCGGCGCGGGTCGAGCTTGAGCGGCCCGAGCGCCGAGGGAGCCTCGGCGCCGCCGCGGCGGGCGAGCGCCTCGATGCGCACGAGCAGCTCGGCGAACTCGAAGGGCTTCACGAGGTAGTCGTCCGCGCCGGCGTGGAACGCGGTGACCTTCTCGCCCGTGGAGCCGCGCGCGGTGAGGAGGAGCACCGGCGTGCGCAGCCCGCGCTTGCGCCACTCGCGCAGCACGGCGACGCCGTCCATGTCGGGGAGCGACCAGTCGAGCAGGATCACGTCGTACGCGATGTCCTGCGCCTGGGCGCGCGCCTCGCCACCCGTCGCGCAGACGTCGACGCGATGGCCCTCCTCTGCGAGCCCCCGCGACAGGGCCCGGCTCACGCGTTCCTCGTCCTCGACCAGAAGGAGCTTCAGGTGCGCCTCCGGCGCCGATTCTGGCGCAGGCGCGGCCGACGGCCAAGCGCTTTAAGGAATCCGCGTGGTTAGCGGAAGAAAGGAACGATGCGGCCGTCCCCCAGCCTCAGTGCCGGGACGCGCTCGCTTGCCACCTTTGCCGGGGGGGAGACGGAGGTGACGTCGGCGGCGCACCCAGCGCTGACCCTTCGCTCGGTCACGGGGAGAACGGCTCGGGGATTCAGGGCTTGGGGGACGGCTCGCATCGAGTGCTTGAGTTACGGCACTTGATCTAGCTCATCATGAGGCCGTGATGAGAAAGGTCACAGAATGCGGGGCCTGATGGGGTGACTCCTCTCCCCGTCTCCGCTGGGGAGCGTCGCCTCGGCCTCTGCTTGATCGAGCGCGGGGCCTGCCGTATATGGGCGAGCCTCCGCGCGCCGGACGAGCGCCGCGCGGAGTGGATCTCGGGCGAGGAAGGATCTTTTTTTCGGAGGAGTGGCCGAGCGGTCTAAGGCGGCGGTCTTGAAAACCGCTGAGGGTTCACGCCCTCCGAAGGTTCGAATCCTTCCTCCTCCGCCAGTGAAGGGTCGAGGAAACGGAAAGGTGGCCGAGGGGCCGAAGGCGCTGGTTTGCTAAACCAGTATACGGGTAACCGTATCGGGGGTTCGAATCCCCCCCTTTCCGCCAGTTTTCTGATGGTGAACAGCGCCTAGGGCGGCGCGGCTGCTTTGTCCCACGCCTCCGCCACGTACCGGCTGACGAGCAGGATCTCCCGCCGCCCCTCGACGCGCGCGTAGCGCGCGAGGCCGAGCGGGTTCGGCGCGCCGAGCTCGATGCGAAACGCCGGCGCCGCGTCGCCCGCGCGCCCGAAGACGGACACCACGAGCCGCGGCGGCGCGAGACCGATCTCCTCGAGCGGCGTGCCCGCGAGGTCCTCCGGCGCGAGCACGCGCTGCGGCGGCGAGGCGTGGAGGAGCTTGAGCCCGCTCTCGATGTCCTCCGCCGGCGCGCCCTCCGCGCGTGCCGCGCCCGCCGGTCGCCAGCCGCCGCGCTCGCCGCGCACGAAGCGCCTGCGCGCCCCCTGCGCCGTGGCGATCTCGACCGCGGTCACGTCGCTCGGCGCGAGGCCCACCATCGGCCCGTCTGGCGCGAAGCGCGCGAGCCCGGCACCGGGTCGCTCGCCGTGGAGCGCGAGCGCGGCGAGGGCGGCGGCGGCGGCGAGCGCCGCGGCGGGCCAGGCGAGGCGCCTCAGCGCCGGCGCCGCCACCAGAGGAGCCCTCCGCTCACCACCGCCAGGCCGGGGAGCGCGACGACCGTGAAGAGGAAGATGCCCTTCACCTGCCCGCCCGTGAGCGTGACGCGCGGCAGGACCTCCGCCGGCGGCTTCACCGTCGGCGCGCGCTCCTCGCGCAGGAGCCAGGAGAGCGAGGCGAGCGTGAGGTCCGCGTTCGCCATGTAGGGGAAGAAGGAGTTCGAGGCGAAGTCGGCATCGCCGACGACGACGAGGCGGAAGGGGGCCGCACCCGTGGAGGAACCAGGCCAGACGCCTTCGACGGCGGCTGCGAGCGTGCGGGGTCCCGGGGGGCTGGGCGGCAACAGGTGAACGTGCGCGTGCTCGTGGTCGGCGTCGTGGTCGTGGTCGTGGTCGGCGGCCGCGTGGTCGGCGGCCGCGTGGTCGTGGTCGTGGTCGGCGTCGTGGTCGTGGTCCTGGTCGGCGTCGTGGTCGTGGTCCTGGTCCGCGGCCGCGTGATCGTGGTCGGCGTCGTGATCGTGGTCGTGCTCGGCAACATGATGCGTGTGCAGCTTCCCCCCCGGCCCATGCCGATGCGCGATCGCCTTCGCGGTCCCCGCCCCGAGCCGCTGAACCACGCTCCCATCGCTGCTCGAGAACAGCGGCGTGACCGTGATCCCCGCTGGCAGCGACGAAGCGATCTCGACGGGCCGGACCCCCGGAAAGAACGCGAGCGCGAGCCCCTTCGTCGCCGGATGCTGCGCGTACTTCGACACCGCCACCATCTGCGCGTCCGTGAAGTAGTGCTCCTTCGGATCCACGACGACCCCATCGCCCATGCGCAGCCCCACCTTCGCGAGGAGCGCCTGGAGCGCCGGATCGAACTCGAGGTCGAGGTCGTAGAGGAGGAGCGCCGCGCCGCCGTTCGCGAGGTAGCTCGCGATGGCCGCGGCCTCGGGCGGCGCGTAGCGCGTGCGCGGGGCCGCGTCCACGATGGCGGAGCAGTCCGGCGGGATGGCCCCGGCGGTGGCGAGCGTGACCTTCCGCGCCCCGATGCCGAGCGCCTCGAGCGCGCGGCGCAGGCGGCCCATGCCGTGCTTCTCCATGAGCACGACCGAGGACCCCTCCGCGTCGTGCGAGTGCCCGTGCACGCCCTCGAAGTGCGTGTGGAACTCCATGTTCGCGATGTCGTACTCGGCGTGTCCGTCGAGGAAGCAGACCGTCTTCGCCTCGAGGCGCGAGACGCGCACGATGCCGAGGGCGATGTCGCGGTCGCTCGTGGTGATGACCTGGA
>DASSQM010000324.1:0-2469 GCA_035702465.1 Anaeromyxobacter sp.
CCCGGGGCGGTCGCACCGCCGCCCCGGGCGTCACCGTCTGCGGGGCCGCGGCTCGACAGCATCACCTGAACTCCCGCGCGCGGCTCCCCACCTGCGGCGCGAGGGCGAGCGGCGCCACCGAGCTCACCCGCACGTTCACCACGTTGCCGCTCCGCTCCACCTCGCCGCGGGCGAGCAGGAACGGGGCGCCGCGCACGACGGGGCGGCAGCGCTCGTACACGTCGGGCATGACGACGAGGTTCGCGATGCCGGTCTCGTCCTCGAGCGAGACGAAGACGATGCCCTTCGCGGTCTGCGGGCGCTGGCGCACGATGACGAGGCCTGCGACCTCGACCGCCGCGCGGTCGGGCATCCGCGCGAGCTCCCGGGCGGTGCGGACGCGCGCGCTCGCGAGCGCGGGGCGCACGAGGGACATGGGGTGGCCGCGGGGCGACAGGCCCGCGGTGGCGAAGTCGGCGGACACCTCCTCCCGCGCCGTCGGCGGCTCGAGGCCGGCGTCCGGCTCCGCCGGGCCGACGCCTGCGAAGAGGTCGCCCTCCTCCGCGGCGACGCCGAGGCTCGTCCACACGGCGCTGCGCCGGTCCGGCGCGAGCGCCCCGAGCGCGCCCGCCTCGGCGAGCCGCACGAGCCAGGCGCGCGAGACGCCGGCGCGCCGGACGAGGTCGCCGACCGAGGTGAACGGCCCGCCCCCGCGCGCGGCGAGGATGGCCTCGCCCACCTCGCGCGGGAGGCCGCGGACGGCGTGGAGCCCGATGCGCAGGACCGGCGCCTCGCCGGGCGCCGCGGGTGCCCCGGGGGCGGCGCCCTCGAGCGTGCTCTCCCACGCGCTCGCCGAGACGTCGATGCCGCGCACGTCGACGCCGTGGTGCTTCGCGTCCTCGACGAGCGTGTGCGGCGCGTAGAAGCCCATGGGCTGGCTGTTCACGAGCGCGCAGGCGAACGCGGCGGGGTGGTAGCGCTTCAGCCACGCGGACGCGTACACGAGCAGCGCGAACGAGGCGGAGTGCGACTCGGGGAAGCCGTAGCCGGCGAACCCGAGGAGCTGGTTGAAGATCACGTCGGCGTCGGCCGCGGAGATGCCGCGCGCGGCCATGCCGGCGAGGAGGCGCGCCTTCATCGCCTGGATCCGCTCGTGCGAGCGGCGGTGGGTCATGACGCGCCGGAGCTCGTCCGCCTCGCCGGCGGTGAAGCCCGCCGCGACCACGGCGAGCCGCATGATCTGCTCCTGGAAGAGCGGAACGCCCAGGGTCTTCGCCAGCACCGGCTCGAGCGGCGGGTACGGGTAGCGGACCTTCTCCTTCCCGTCGCGGCGGCGCAGGTACGGGTGGATCATGCCGCCCTGGATCGGGCCCGGGCGCACGATCCCCACCGAGATGACGAGGTCGTAGAAGTTCCTCGGCTTGAGCCGCGGCGCGAGCGACATCTGCGCGCGCGACTCCACCTGGAAGACGCCGATGGAGTCGGCCTTCGAGAGCATGTCGTAGACGGCGGGGTCCTCCGCGGGGATGGTGGCGAGCGAGTCGGGGTGCGCGACCGGCGTGGGCGAGGCCGGCGCCGGCCGGTGGCGGGCGAGGAGCGCCAGCGTGCGCGACAGCGCCGTCAGCATGCCCAGCCCGAGCAGGTCGACCTTGAGCAGGTCGAGCTCGGCGAGGTCGTCCTTGTCCCACTGGACGATGGTGCGACCCGGCATGGCGGCGGGCTCGATGGGGACGGTCTCGCAGAGCGGGCGGCGCGTGATGACGAACCCGCCCACGTGGATCGAGAGGTGGCGCGGGAACCCGACGAGCTCGCGGGCGAGGTCGAGCGTGAGCCGCACGCGCTCGGAGGCCTCGCCGTCGAGGCCGGCGTCGCGCGCGACGTCGGGGCCGACCTCCGAGAGGTCCTCGTACATGCCGACCTGCTTCGCGAGGCGATCCACCTGCGGGAGCGAAAGCCCGAGCGCCTTCCCCACGTCGCGCAGGGCGGACTTGCCACGGTACGTGATCACCTCGCACACCATGCCGGCCCGCTCGCGGCCGTACTGCGCGTAGACGTACTGGAGGACCTCCTCGCGCCGCTCGTGCTCGAAGTCGACGTCGATGTCCGGCGGCTCGCCGCGCTCGGCGGAGATGAACCGCTCGAACAGGAGCCCCATCCGCACCGGGTCGATCGCGGTGATGCCGAGGACGAAGCAGAGCGCCGAGTTCGCCGCGCTCCCCCTCCCCTGGCACAGGATGCCGCGCGAGCGCGCGAACCGGACCACGTCCCAGACGGTGAGGAAGTAGCTCTCGTACCCGAGCTCCTCGACGAGCTCGAGCTCCCGCGCGAGCTGGCCCGCGACGTCGTCGGGCGGTTCGCCTCCGTACCTCCAGCGCGCGCCGTCGCGCGCCAGGGCGCGGAGGAGCGCCATGCCGGTGACGCCCGGCTCCTCCGTCGCGGTCGCGGTCGCGGTCGCGGTCGAGGTCGCGGTCGAGGTCGCGGTCGGGGCCC
>DASSQM010000325.1:0-4707 GCA_035702465.1 Anaeromyxobacter sp.
TCAAGAGAAAGGCCAAGCAACTTCACGGTTTCTTCCTGGCCTCGCCCCGGGCGAGGGCGCGTGTTGTACCGATCGCTTCCAGGCGTGTCAAGCGGGGAGGAACCCCTGCCCCGGACGTGGCGCGCAGCGTCGAGAGCGGCCTCGACGCGCCCCGCGTCGGGCGAGGAAAAGGCCCGTGAATTCATGAGAATGACACCTTCGCGCCGGCGGGCGGCTTCTCGCTCTCCGCGCGGCCCGCCGGGCGCGCGTCAGGACGTCCAGGCGCCGACGTCGACGACGCCGCGCCTGCAGCCCTCCGCGACGCCGGAGGCCGCAGCGTCGGGCTTCCCGCCGCGCCTCGACCGCTCGTGCACCGCGATCGCGTCGAGGCGCGCCAGAGCGCGCGACAGGTCGTCGTTCACGACGACGTACTCGTACGTCGAGAGCGCGCGCGCCACCTCCGCACGGGCGGCTTCGAGGCGCCTGCGGATCACTTCTTCACTATCCGTCGATCGACCGCGCAGCCGCCGCTCGAGCTCCGCCACGGAGGGCGGCAGGATCAGCACGGCCGCGGACTGGCGCGGCCACGCCGCGCGCAGCCTGGCGCCGCCCTGCACGTCGATGTCGAAGAGCGCGATCCTGCCCTGCGCGAGCGCCTCGTCCACCGTGGCGCGCAGCGTGCCGTACCGGTGGCCGTGCACCTCGGCCCACTCCGCGAACGCGCCCGCCGCGACGAGCTCGGAGAACCGCTGCGGCGTGACGAAGTGGTAGTCGACGCCGTCCTCCTCGGCGCCGCGCGGCGGCCGCGTGGTCGCGGAGATGGAGAAGACCGCGTCCGGGTGCGCCGCCCGGAACCGGTGCGCGAGCGTCGTCTTGCCGGCGCCCGAGGGGGCGGACAGCACGAGGAGCAGCCCGGGCCGGCCGGGCTCACTCGACATTCTGCACCTGCTCGCGCATGCGCTCGATCTCGGCCTTCGTGGCGACCACCAGCGCCGCGATCTCCGCGCTCTGCGACTTCGAGCCGATGGTGTTCACCTCCCGGTGCATCTCCTGCACGAGGAAGTCGAGCTTGCGGCCCGCCGGCTCGCCGAGGTCGAGGAGCCCGCGCACCTGGGCCACGTGGCTGCGGAGCCGCGTCAGCTCCTCGGTGACGTCGGTGCGATCCGCGAGGAGCGCCACCTCCTGCTCGAGCCTGCCGGGATCGAGCGGCACGCCGCGGGAGAGCTCCTGCACGCGCTCCGCGAGGCGCGCGCGGTGGTGCTCGACGGACTGGGGCGCGAGCGCCTCGACGCGCGCGACGGACCGCTCCAGCAGGGCGAGGCGGCCCGAGAGGTCGCGCGCGAGCGCCTCTCCCTCCCGCGCCCGCATCTCGACGAGCGCGTCGAGCGCCGCGCCGACCGCGCGCCGCATCGCCTCGCGCGCGGCGTCGAGGTCCACGCTGCGCTCCTCCAGCCGCACCACGCCCTCGGCGCCGATCACGTCGGCGAGCACGAGCGGGGCCGGCATCCCGAGGCGCGCCTGGAGCTCGCGGAACGCGCGCGCGTAGGACTCCGCGAGCGGGACGTCGATGCGGGGCGCGAGGCCGGAGGACCCGCCGGAGCGCCGCAGGGACACCTCGATGCCCCCGCGCGCGAGGCGGTCCTTCACGATGCGCGTGACCTCGACCTCGAGCGCGCCGAGCTCGCGCGGCGCCCGCACCTTCACCTCGCAGAACTTGTGGTTGACGGAGCGGATCTCGACGTCGAGCTCCTCCGCGCCCGAGGCGCCGCGCGCGGCCCCGAACCCCGTCATGCTGCGGATCATCGCCGGACCGTAGCGTCCGGGCGGGAGAGCGTCAAGGACGCCGGTCGTTTGAGCGTCAAGGGAGGACGCTCACGCGCGGTCGAGGTCGGGGTCGAGGTCGCGGCCGGTCAGTACGCCTTCGCCTCGTCCACGAGCATCACCGGGATGCCGTCGTCGATGCGATAGGCGAGCCGGCAGCGGGGGCAGCGGATCTCCGCCTCCGCCTCGCGGAACTCGAGGTCCCCCTTGCACTTCGGGCAGGCGAGGATCTCCTTCAGCTCGGGCGCGAGCGCCGCGGGCGTCTTCCCGGTCGTCATGTCCCCTTCCTCCCGTTCGCGAGGCGATCGAGGAGCTCCGACGTGGAGTGATCCTTCGGGTCGCCGGCGATCGCCACGCGGCCGCCGTAGGCGTGGACCTCCGCTGCCTCCGGCACGGTCTCGGGCGTGTAGTCCGTCCCCTTCACGTGCACGTCGGGCCGGAGCGCCCGGATCACCGGCACCACGTCCTTCGCGTCGAACAGGACGACGTGGTCCACGCACTCGAGCGCCTCGACGATCTCGGCCCGCTCGCCCTCCGGCACCACCGGCCGTCCCGGCCCCTTGTTGAGGCGCGTGGACGCGTCGCTGTTCACGGCCACGACGAGCGCGTCGGCCTCGGCGCGGGCGCCGCGCAGGTAGCGTACGTGCCCCACGTGGAAGAGGTCGAAGACGCCGTTCGCGAGCGCGAGGGTCTTCCCGGCGGCCGTCGCGGCGGCGCGGAGCCGGGGGAGGTCGTCCATCGTGACGCGCTTTCCCACCGCGGCCTCAGGGGTGCAAGAGCTCGGCGGCGAGCTCGTCGCGCGTCACGGTGGCCGTGCCCGGCTTGCGCACGACGAGCGCCCCGGCCACGTTCGCCAGCCGCGCGGCGGCCACCGCGTCGCCCCCCGCCGCGAGCCCCGCGGTGAACGTCGCCGCCACGGTGTCGCCCGCCCCCGTGACGTCGACCGCGTCCTGGCTGCCGTGCGCGGCGACGTGGACGGGGGCGGCGCCGCGCCGGAAGACGGACATGCCGTTCCGGCCGCGCGTCACGAGCAGCACGTCGCAGTCGACCCGCTTCTGGAGCGCGCGCGCGGCCCGCTCGAGCCCGCCCGGCCCGGCGAGCGGCACGCCCGAGGCGGCCTCGAGCTCGACCTCGTTCGGCTTCAACATCGTGACGCCGGCGAACGCGCGCAGGTTGTAGCGCGAGTCGACGCAGACCTTCGCGCCCGCCTTCTTGAGCCGCCGCAGCGCCTCGATGGCGCTCGGCCCGAGCGCGCCCGAGCCGTAGTCGCTCGCGAGCACCGCGTCGGCGCGGCGCCCGAGCCGCTCCAGCGTGCGCACGAGGCGGCGCTGCACCGTCTCCGGCACGGGCTCCTGTGGCGCGCGGTCGAGGCGGATCATCTGCTGGCGCCGCGTGGAGCGGCCGCCGGCGAGGATGCGCGTCTTCGCCTCGGTCTGGCGGCCCGGCACGCGCTCGATGCCCGAGACGTCGATGCCCGTCCCCGACATCTCGTCGAGCAGGGCCGTTCCGAGGGCGTCGTCGCCGGCGATCCCGACGGCGCGGACCTCCACGCCGAGCGCGGCGAGGTTCTGCGCGGCGTTCCCCGCGCAGCCGGCCTTCAGCTCGGAGGATTCGTACCGCACGATGAGCACGGGCGCCTCGCGCGAGATCCGCTCGGTCTCGCCGTACACGTACTCGTCGGCGACGAAGTCGCCCACCACGACCACCTCGGCGCGCGCGAACGCGGGCAACAGCTCGGCGAGGGACGGCTGGTCGGTCTCGCGGGGGCGGCGCACGCCCTTCCCTACCGCGGGCCGTCCCGGGAGGTCAATTTGCGTGCGGCGCCGGCGCGCCCTCGCCCGCGGGGCGGGTCTTCCAGCGCCGGTGCAGCCAGTACCACCGGTCGGGGTAGACGCGGATCCACCGCTCCAGCCGGTCGTTCAGGTCCTGCATGAACGCGAGGACGTCGCGCTCGCGATCGCCGGTGTCCGGCGGATCGAGCGGACCCTCGAAGATCACCTTGTGGCGCCCATCGGCGAGGGGAACGGAGAGGACGAAGATGACGGAGGCCCCGCTCCGCATGGCGAGCACGGCCGGGGTCGGCGCCGTAGCGGCGGGCACGCCGAAGAAGGTCGGGAAGATGGCGTGCCGCAGCGGCTGGTTCTGGTCGATGACGTAGCCGAGGAAGCGCCCCGCCTTCACCGCCCGCGTCGCGGCGGCCAGCGTCGAGCCCTTCGCCACGACGAGGTCCTCCACGCCGGAACGCCGCCGGATCGATCGCCAGAGGTCGTTCGCGCCGGACCTCCCCATGCGCCGGCTGATCATCGTGACCGGATATCCGCGGAGCGTGTGCGCGGCGGCGAGGAGGTCGAAGTTCCCGAAATGCGCCGTGCAGGCGATGACGCCCCTGCCGCTGGCGATCGCCGACTCGAAGCGCTCCCAGCCCTCGTAGACGAAGATCCGCTCGATCTCCTCGCGGGGCAGGAACGGCACGCGGACGAAGTCGGGGATCATCTGCCCGAGGTTCCGGTACGTGCGCCGCGCGATGTCGCGCCGCTCGGCCTCGGTCTTCTCCGGAAAGGCGAGCCGGAGGTTCTCGAGCACGACGCGTCGCCGGATCCCGAGCACCCAGACGAGCCACCCCAGCCCCGCGCCGAGCGCGGCGAGCCAGCGGCGGGGGATGACGCGGACGAGCCAGCCGAGGACGCGCATCGGTCATGACCTCCCAGCGCGCGAGGTCGGGGTCGGGGTCGGCGTCGCGGTCGCGGTCGAGGTCGCGGTCGCGGTCGAGGTCGCGGTCGAGGTCGGGGTCGGGGTCGAGGTCGGGGTCGCGGTCGTGGTCGAGGTCGAGGTCGCGGTCCGGCTCGCGGTCCCGGTCGCGGTCGGGAAGCTCGTGAACACGCGATCCAACGCGGCCTCGAGCGCCTC
>DASSQM010000326.1:0-7229 GCA_035702465.1 Anaeromyxobacter sp.
CTACGGCCTCGGCGCGGACGGCACCGTCGGCGCGAACAAGAACTCGATCAAGATCATCGGCGAGGACACGCCGAACTTCGCGCAGGGCTACTTCGTCTACGACTCGAAGAAGTCGGGCTCGGTGACGATCTCGCACCTCCGCTTCGGCCCGCGGCCCATCCACTCCGCGTACCTCATCGGGAAGGCGAACTTCGTCGCCTGCCACCAGTTCAACTTCCTCCAGAAGTACGACGTGCTCGAGACCGCCGTCCCCGGCGCGACGTTCCTCGTCAACTCGCCGTACGGCGCCGAGGAGCTGTGGGACGAGCTCCCGCGCGAGGTGCAGCAGCAGATCCTCGACAGGAAGCTGAAGGTCTACACCATCGACGCGTACAAGGTGGCGAAGGACACCGGCATGGGGGTGCGCATCAACACCATCATGCAGACCTGCTTCTTCGCGATCTCCGGCGTCCTGCCGCGCGACGAGGCCATCGGCCACATCAAGAAGACCATCGAGAAGACCTACTCCCGCAAGGGCGCGGAGGTGGTGCAGAAGAACTTCGCCGCCGTCGACCACACGCTCGCGCACCTCTACGAGGTGAAGACCGCGGGCCGGAAGGTCACCGGCACGCCGATGCCGCCCACGGTCGCGGACAGCGCGCCGGACTTCGTGAAGCGCGTCACCGCGCTCATGCTCGCCGGCAAGGGCGACCTCCTCCCCGTGTCGGCGTTCCCGGTGGACGGCACCTGGCCGACCGCCACGTCGAAGTGGGAGAAGCGCTCCATCGCGCTCGAGATCCCGGTGTGGCAGCCGTCGCTCTGCATCCAGTGCAACAAGTGCGCGCTCATCTGCCCACACGCCGCGATCCGGCCGAAGTTCTTCGCGCCCGAGGCCCTGAAGAGCGCGCCGAAGGACTTCGTCACCATGGACTTCAAGTCCGCCGAGGTGAAGGGGAACAAGTACGCGCTCCAGGTCGCGCCGGACGACTGCACGGGCTGCTCGCTGTGCGTCGAGATCTGCCCGGCGGAGTCCAAGACGGAGAAGGGCGTCAAGGCCATCAACATGAAGGACGCGCTGCCGCTCAAGGAGCGCGAGCGGGCGAACTGGGACTTCTTCCTCTCCATCCCCGAGGCGGACCGCACGAAGGTGAAGCAGGACGTGAAGGGGACCCAGTTCCTCCAGCCGCTGTTCGAGTTCTCCGGCGCCTGCACCGGCTGCGGCGAGACCCCGTACCTCAAGCTGCTCACCCAGCTCTACGGTGATCGCGCCGTCATCGCGAACGCGACGGGCTGCTCGTCGATCTTCGGCGGCAACCTGCCCACGACGCCGTACACGCAGAACGCGGACGGCCGCGGGCCCGCCTGGGCGAACTCGCTCTTCGAGGACAACGCCGAGTTCGGCCTCGGCATCCGGCTCGCCATCGACAAGCAGGCCGAGCACGCCCGCGAGATCCTCCAGCGGCTCGGCGGCCAGGTGGGCGACGCCCTCGTGCAGGAGCTCCTCTCCGCCGACCAGACGAGCGAGGCCGGCGTCGAGGCGCAGCGCGGCCGCGTGAAGATCCTCGCCGAGAAGCTCCGCGGCGTGAAGAGCCACGAGGCGCTCCGCCTCAAGGACCTCACGGACTACCTCGTCCGCAAGACCGTCTGGATCGTGGGCGGCGACGGCTGGGCCTACGACATCGGCTACGGCGGCCTCGACCACGTCATCGCGTCGGGCAAGGACGTGAACATCCTCGTGCTCGACACCGAGGTCTACTCGAACACGGGCGGCCAGGCGTCGAAGGCGACGCCGATGGGCGCGGCGGCGAAGTTCGCCATGGCCGGCAAGCCCATGGCGAAGAAGGACCTCGCCATGCTCGCCATGAGCTACGGCCACCCGTACGTGGCGCGCGTGGCGATGGGCGCGAAGGACGCGCAGACGGTGAACGCGTTCAAGGAGGCGGACAGCTACACGGGCACCTCCGTCATCGTCGCGTACTCCCACTGCATCGCGCACGGGTACGAGATGTCGGAGGCGATCGGGCAGCAGGAGCGCGCCGTGGACTCCGGGTACTGGCCGCTCTTCCGCTACGACCCGCGCAAGGTGGCGCTCGGCGAGAGCCCGCTCAAGCTCGACAGCCCCGCGCCGAAGATCGACCTCTCGCAGTTCGTCTCGAAGGAGACGCGCTTCCGCCAGGTCGAGCAGGCGAACCCGACCGCGTTCAAGAAGATGATGGAGCAGGCGCAGAAGGACGTGCGCGAGAAGTACGCGCTCTACGAGCAGCTCGCGCGCGCCATGAACCCGGCGAACCTCGTGCCGGGCGGCACGCCCGGGAAGCCCAAGGCGAACGCGTAGAGCCGCCGCTCCTGCGAGCTCACGGCCCGGCCGCGCTCCCTGCGGCCGGGCCGTCGCTCTTTCGGGGGCGCCGCGGGCGCGGCCGGCCGCCGACGGGGTCGGCGTCGCCCGGACCCGTGTCGCAGCGACCCGGGCGCCGCCGGGGGAAAAGGCCCGCGGGAACGGGCGCCACCGGCCAGCACCCGGCTTGCAGCGTGGGGGGCAAAGGCGTGCGATGCCGGCCTGTCCACACACCTCCACCTGCGGCCTCCACCGCAGCATCTCGATGAAGGAGGCCCTCCGGGTGTGGCAGAGCTTCTACTGCGACGGCGTGTTCGTCCGGTGCGAGCGCTACAAGCTCGCGGCGGCGGGGAGGGCGGTCCCCGACGAGCTCCTGCCGAACGGGCGGCTCATCGACCCGTCCGAGGACGACAGGCCCTCTCGCGCGTCGACCTCGAGCGGCGAGGTTCCCTTGCGCCTCGGGCGTCCGGGCGCCTAAGGCTTCCGCGCCGGCGCCGCCCCGACGCGCGCCGTGCGAGGTCGCCATGCCCACGTCCTCCCAGCCGCCGGACGCGTACCTCGCCGAGCGCCCGCAGAAGCCGGTGCTGCACGCGCAGAGGTGGCTCGCCATCACGGGAAAGCCCCTCGCCGCGACGGCCGGCGCGCGGATGTTCGAGAGGGGCGGCAACGCCGTCGACGCGACCTGCGCGATGCTCGCCGCCGTCTGCACGATGTGGGACGTGCTGTCGTGGGGAGGCGAGACGCAGGTCCTCGTGTACGACCCGCGCCAGCGGAAGGTGATCGCGGTGAACGCGCTCGGCGTCGCGCCCGGGGGCGCCACCGCCGAGTTCTTCCGCTCGAAGGGCATGCGGTACCCGCCGGACTACGGCCCGCTCGCGGCGGTGACGCCGGGCACGCCCGGCGGGCTCCTCACGCTCCTCGCGGAGTTCGGCACGCTGCGCCTCGCCGACGTCCTCGCGCCCGCCATCGAGCTCGCCGATGGCTACCCCATGGACCGCGAGACGGCGGACCTCGTCGAGAAGCACAAGGAGCGCCTCCGGCAGTGGCCGTACTCGCGCGCCGTGATGCTCCCGCACGCGGGCGAGGCGCGCGAGGGCCCGGCGCCCGGCGAGATCTTCCGCCAGCCTGACCTCGCCGCGACGCTGCGCAAGCTCGTCGAGGCGGAGGCGAGCGCGCTCGCCCGCGGGAAGGATCGCAGGGCGGCGCTCCAGGCCGCCTACGACCGCTTCTACCGCGGCGACGTCGCCGAGGAGATCGTCCGCGGGACGCGCGAGCAGGGTGGGCTCCTCGGGCTCGAGGACCTCGACCGCTGGCGGGTGAAGCTGGAGGAGCCGGTCCGGACGGAGTACCGCGGCATCGAGGTCCTGAAGCTCACGAGCTGGGTGCAGGGCCCGGTCATGCTCCAGGCGCTCAACGTCCTCGAGACGCTCGACCTGCGCTCCATGGGCTACAACAGCGCGCGGTACGTCCACGCGCTCTACCAGGCGATGAACCTCGCCTACGCGGACCGCGACTTCTACTACGGCGATCCCGCGTTCGAGCCGAGGACCCCGATCCGCGGCCTCCTCTCGAAGGAGTACGCGCGTGAGCGGGCGCGCCTCATCGGCTGGGAGCGGAACGATCCGGGGGTCCGGCCGGGCGATCCGTACCCGTTCCAGGGCGAGCGGAACCCGTTCCGCGCGGCGCTCGAGAGGCTCGGCGCCGCGGGGTCGGCCGGGGCGGCGGGCGACGTCGGCTCGTTCTTCGGCGGCACGACCTCGATCGAGGCGGCCGACGCCGACGGCTGGCTCGTCTCCGCGACGCCGAGCGGCGCCTGGATCCCCGCCGTCGTGGCGGGCCGCACGGGCATCGGGCTCTCGCAGCGCATGCAGAGCTTCGTCACGGACCCTGCGGAGAACCCGTTCAACGTGGTCGAGCCCGGGAGGCGTCCGCGTGCGACCCTCACGCCCACCATCGCGATGCGGGACGGAAAGCCGTGGCTCGCGTTCGCGGTGCAGGGCGGCGACACCCAGGACCAGAACCTGCTCCAGTTCTTCCTCGACGTGGTCGAGTTCGGTATGGACGTGCAGCAGGCGGCGGAGGCGCCGAACTTCAACTCGTTCCAGATGCACAGCTCGTTCGGCGACCACGCCGCGAAGCCGGGGCGGATCCTGCTCGCCGCGCGCACGCCGCCGGAGGTGCGCGAGGCACTCGCGCGGATGGGCTACGAGATGACCTTCGAGGCGAGGACGTCGGGCCCCATCACCGCGATCGAGCTCGATCGCGCGCACGGCACGATGTGGGGCGCGGCCTCGAACCACGGCGACGACTACGGGATCGGCTGGTAGCGCGCCCGGGAGCGGAGCGCGGCCCGCGCGGCGTGCCACCCGCACATCCCGTGGACGCCGCCGCCGGGCGGCGTCGACGCGGAGCAGAGGAAGAGGCCGGGGATGGGCGTGGACCAGGGACTCGCGGCGACCGCGGGGCGGAACAGCGTCTGCCGCAGCGACGCCTCGCCCGCGCCCACGTCGCCGCCCACGAGGTTCGCGTTCTCGCGCTCGAGCTCGGCGGGGCCGCGCACCGCGCGCGCGAGGACGACGTCGCGGAAGCCGGGGGCGAACCGCTCGAGCTGGGCCTCGAGCGCCGCCGTCGCGTCCCCCGCGAACGCGTGCGGGACGTGCGCGTACGCCCACGCCGTGTGGCGCCCGGGCGGGGCGCGCGACGGATCGAACAGCGTGTGCTGCGCCACGAGCACGAACGGGCGGTCCGGCAGCTTCCCCGCCGCGGCCTCGGCCTCCGCGCGGGCGAGCTCCTCGAGCGTCCCCCCGAGGTGGACGGTGCCGGCGCGGGCGCACTCGCGCGCGCGCCAGGGGATGGGCGCCGACAGCGCGTAGTCGACCTTGAACGCGGCGGGGCCGTAGCGGAAGCGCGCGAGGGCGCCGCGGTAGCGGGGCGGCAGCGCGTCGCCCGCGACGCGGAGCACCTGCCGCGGCGTGAGGTCGAGGAGCACCGCACGCGCGCCCGGGAGCTCGCGCAGGCTCGCCACCGGCGAGGACGTCCGCACCTCGCCGCCGGACGCCCGGAGGAGAGCGGCGAGCGCGTCGGAGATGCGGCCCGCGCCGCCCTCGGGAAACGGCCACCCGACCGCGTGCCCCGCGGCGCCGAGGAGGAGCCCGAACGCGGCGGTGGGCGACGTGTCCAGGGGGCGGAAGGCGTGCGCGGAGAGGCCGGCGAAGAGCGCCCGCGCGCGCGGGCCGCGGAACCGGGCGCGCGCGAGCGTCGCCGCGGGCAGGAGCGCGCCGAGCGCGAAGCGGGCGAGGAGGAGCGGGCGCCGCGGCACGTGCAGCACCGCGCCGAGCGCCTCGTCGAGGAGCCCGTGGAAGTCCTCGGCGAGCGGCGCGAGGAGGGTGCGCCAGGCGCGGCCGTCCCGCCCGAGCGTCTCGCCGGTCTCTTCGAACGAGCGCAGGAGGAGCGCGGCCGTGCCGTCGTCGAAGGGGTGGGCGACCGCGGCGGGCGGCTCGATCCAGCGCACGCCGTGCGCCGCGAGCCCGAGCCTGCGGAACCAGGGCGACGCCGCGGCGAGCGGGTGGATCGCCGAGCAGTGATCGTGCAGGAAGCCCGGGAGCGTCAGCGCGAGCGTGCGCGCCCCGCCGCCGTACGCGCCCGCGGCCTCGCGCACCGTCACCTTCCACCCGGAGCGGGCGAGCGCCACCGCCGCCGCGAGGCCGTTCGGGCCGGAGCCGACCACGAGGGCGTCGCGCGCGTCCACGGTCCCGAATCCCTCACGCGAGCCGCGGCTCGACGAGCACGATCCGGCGCCACGCCCCGCTCCGGAAGCGGAGCAACAGCACGGCGGCGAGCACGGCGAGGTAGACGACGAGCCACGCGATGGCGACCACGTCTCCGCCGTGCAGGAGGCGCACGGAGACGAAGCTCCCCCCGACCCAGACGATCCAGGCGACCGCGATCCGCGCCCACATGGTGAAGCGCGTGTCGCCGGCGGCGCGGAGCGCCTCGGCGAGCACGTTCACGATGGCGTCGAAGAGCTGCCAGGCCGAGGAGAGGACGAGCATGCGCCGGCCGGCGGCGACGAAGGCCTCCGCGGTCGCGGGGTCCCGCGCGAACGCCGACAGCACGAGCTCCGGCGCCGTCAGGTACGCGAGCGCGACGACGCACTCCCAGGCGGCGGCGACCGCGAAGGCGAGCCGCACGATCCCGCCCACCCGGCCGTGGCGGCCGGCGCCGATGGCCTGCCCCACGAGGATGGCGCCCGCGCTCGCGAGGCCCCAGGCCGGCATGAACGCGACCGAGTTCACCTGGATGACCGCGAGCAGCGCCGCGAGCGACGTCGTGCCGAGCCCCGCCACGACGACGTTCACGAAGAACGCGTAGGCCCCGAACTCGAGGAACCAGGTGATCCCCGAGGGGATCCCGAACCGCAGGAGCCGGCCGAGCTCGGCCCGCCGGAGGCGGCCCGTTCCGTGGACCCGGCACTCGCGCACGAACATCGCGACGAGGCCGAGGAACGCGAGGGTGGTGGAGATCGTGTTGGAGAGCGCCGCGCCGCGCACCCCGAGCGCAGGCGCTCCGAGCCGGCCGTCGATGAGGAGCCAGTTGCCGGCGACGGTGAGGATCATCGCGGCGACGCTGGCGCGCATCTGCGGCCGCGTGTTCCCGAGCCCGCCGTAGTAGTTGCCGAGGGCCTCGATGCCGACCACGGCGCCGGCGGAGAGGAGGCGCAGAGAGAGATAACCCTCCATCTGCGCCCGCACGTCGGGCGCGTACTCCAGGTGGCCGAGCGCGGCGGGGATGAACGGCAGCGCCGCCACCACGAGGACCTGCGTGACGCCGGCGACGGCGAGGCCGTACCAGCCGTGGCGCCGCGCGGCCGCGAGGTCGCCCATCCCGAAGAGCTGCGACGAGAAGCTCGAGACGA
>DASSQM010000327.1:0-7030 GCA_035702465.1 Anaeromyxobacter sp.
GGGCGCGCGCGCGGACCAGGTCCTCCGTGACGTCCGTCGCGACGCCGCTCGCCTTCTTGGGCCAGGCGATCCAGAGCGCGCCTGTGGGGTCCAGGCGGGACGTCGCGGCCGTGAGCGCGCGCTCGAGCGCGCGGCTGGAGCGCACGAAGAATACGGCGAGGTCGAACGGACCGCGCGCCGCCACGCGCGCGCCTTCGGGCAGCGCGCCGAGCGACGGGACGAACCCGTCCGGCGCCGCGGAGAAGGCGAGGCGCTGCCCGGTCTTGATCCCGAGCTTCGCGGGGAGCGGCGTCCCGGAGTAGCCGGCCACGGTGGCGATCTACCTGCGCGGCGCCGCGATTTCACTATCTCCAGCGATCGTGACGGAGGCCCGTGCGCTGCTCCTCTTCGCGCCCGGCGCGGGCGCGCCATCCACGTCGCCGTGGATGGAGCGCTGGGCGAGCCGGCTCGCGACCATCGGCGACGTCGTCCGGTTCGATTACCCCTACGTGAAGGCCGGCCGGAAGAGCCCCGACAAGCTGCCGGCGCTCGTCGCCGCGCACCGCGCGGCGCTCGCGGAGGCGCGCGCCGCGAGGTCGGACCGCCCGGTCGTGCTCGTCGGAAAGTCGATGGGCGGCCGCGTCGGCTGCCACGTCGCGCTCGAAGAGCAGGTCGCGGCCGTCGTGTGCCTGGGCTACCCGCTCGTGGGCCAGCGCGGCGAGATGCGGAGCGAGGTGCTACTCGCCCTGCGCGTCCCCGCGCTGTTCGTGCAGGGCTCGAAGGACCCGCTCTGCCCGATCGAACGGCTCGAGGAGGTGCGCGCGCGGATGACCGCGCCGACCGCGCTCCACGTCGTCGACGCGGGGAACCACTCGCTCCTCCTCGGTGCGCGGACGCTCGCCGCCCGCCACGAGACGCAGGAGGACGTGGACGGGCGCGCGATGGAGGCGGTCGCGAGGTTCGTCGCCGGAGCGGGTCTGCCGCGCCCATAGCGCCTGCGTGCCGCACGGCGCGTCCTCGCCCGAAGTGGCATGATGAGCGCCTCATGGGCGCCCCCGACTTCGCCACCCCGCTCGTGCTCCCCTGCGGCGCGACCATCAAGAACCGGCTCCTCAAGTCCGCGATGAGCGAGCAGCTCGCGGATCGCGCCCACGATCCGACGCCCGGGCTCGAGCGCCTGTACCGGACCTGGGCGGAGGGCGGGGTGGGGCTGCAGGTCACGGGGAACGTGATGGTCGAGCGCGCGGCGCTCGGGGAGCCGGACAACGTCGTGCTGGACGAGCGCAGCGATCTCGGCGCCTTCGAGCGGTGGGCGAAGGCCGCACGGGCGGAGGGCGCGCACGTGTTCGTCCAGCTGAACCATCCCGGCAAGCAGTCGCCGCGCTTCCTGTCGAAGGAGCCCGTCGCGCCGTCGGCGATCCCGCTGCGCGGTCGGGTGGGCCGGGCGTTCCGCCCGCCTCGCGCGCTGCGAGAGGACGAGATCGAGCGCATCATCGGACAGTTCGCGACCGCCGCGCGGCTCGCGCAGCGCGCCGGCTTCACCGGCGTGCAGATCCATGGCGCGCACGGATACCTCGTGAGCCAGTTCCTCTCGCCGCGCCACAACCAGCGCACGGACCGCTGGGGTGGGGACGCGGAGCGACGCCGCCGCTTCGTGCTCGAGGTGCACCGCGCGATCCGCTCGGCGGTCGGGAGGGAATATCCGATCTCCATCAAGCTGAACTCTGCCGACTTCCTGCGCGACGGCTTCACGCAGGACGAGTCGATGGCCGTCGTCGATGTGCTGGCGTCGGACGGGATCGATCTCATCGAGGTCTCCGGCGGTACGTACGAGGCGCCGGCGATGATGGGCGCGATGCGGGGCCGGAACGACGCGCGCGAGGCCTACTTCCTCGACTACGCGGAGCGGGTGCGCGCCCGCACGCGTGCCCGCGTCCCGCTCGTCGTCACGGGCGGCTTCCGCTCCGGCCCGGCGATGCGCGACGCCCTGCGCGGCGGGGCGACGGACATGATCGGGATCGCGCGTCCGCTGGCCGTCTACCCGGACCTCCCGCGCCGGCTGCTCGCGGACGCGCGCGCGGCCGTCGTGCTCGAGCGGCCGTCGACGGGCCTGCGCGCGCTCGATCTCTTCGCGATGCTCGACGTCACCTGGTACCAGGCGCAGCTCGAGCGGATCTCGCGCGGCGAGCTGGCTCGGGCAGACCTCGGCGCGTGGCGAGCCGTCGCCCAGGTCGTGCGGCGCATCGGGGTCCACGCCTTCGCACCGCTCCGGGCCTGACGCCGGTTCAGATCCTCCCGCGGATCCACCGCGCCGCGTCCGCGATCGATTCCCGCGTCACGAAGTGTCCCGCGTCGTGCTCGCGGTACTGGAGCCGGCTCCCGAGCAGCGGCGAGAGAAGATCCCGAACCTCGCGGCCGCGCTCGACGGGCAGGACGTCGTCGTGCACGCCGTGGAGGACGAGCGCGTCGAGGTGCGCGAGCTCGGCCGGGGGCGCGATCCGGCGCTCGATGCCCTGGAGCGCCCGGCCGGAGTGGAGGATCACGCCTCGGACGAGCTCCGGTCGCCCGAGCGCGAGCGAGAGCGACATCGTCGCGCCCTGGCTGAAGCCGAAGAGGAACGTGCGCGCGGGCTCGGCGCCGAAGCGCCTCGCCAGCCCGGGGACCTCCGCGGCGAGGTCGGCGAGGCTCCGCTCGGCCTGCGCGAGGTCGGGCTCCGGAGGCACGCGGCTCCAGTCGAGCGCGTACCAGCCGAAGCCCATCGGATCGACGTCGTACGGTGCGCGCAGCGACACCGCCCGCAGCCGCGGGTCGAGCGCGTCGGCGACCGGGAGCAGATCGCGCTCGTCGGCGCCGATGCCGTGGAGCAGGAGGAGCAGCGGCGGCTTCTCCGACGCGACGCGCGGCTCCCGCACGACGGACGCGAGGCTCATGGCCCGCATGTAACGGGGGCCGCCCGCGACCGCCGCGCGCGCGAGGCGTCCTTCACGGCCACGCCGAGAGCCCGGGCCGCTCCTCGCCGAGGAGCGCGAGGAGGTCGAGCGCGTCCCGCACCGCGTGCCCGCCGATGTCGTTGTTGAAGTAGACGAACACGTCGGTGCCGCGCGCCGCGGAGGCGAGGTAGTCCTCGGCGCGCGGTCGCAGCGCCGCGGCGCCGTAGCGGCCGGAGTACTTCCCCGTCGTGCCGTGGTACCGGACGTAGCGGAAGCTCCCGGTGAGGCGCGGCGGGTCCTTCTTCACGTTGTCGTGCTCGCAGAACGCCGCACCGTGCCGGTCGAGCACCTCGCAGATCTCCTCCGAGTACCACTCGGGATCGCGGAACTCGACGACGTGCCGCCCTGCCGGCACCCGCGACAGGAAGCGATCGAGCCGCTCGGGATCGGCCTTCATCCGGGGCGGGAGCTGCCAGAGCACGGGCCCGAGCTTCCGCCCGAAGCGCGAGATGGGCTCGTAGAACCGCCGCAGGCCCTCCTCCGTGTCGAGCAGCCTCTTCAGATGGGTGAGGTAGCGGCTGCCCTTCACGGCGAACACGAATCCGGGGGCGACGGTGTCGCGCCACCGCACCACCGACTCGGCCGACGGGAGCCGGTAGAACGTCGCGTTCATCTCGACCGTGTCGAAGAAGGCGGCGTAGCGCTCGAGCCAGGCGCGCTGCGCCTGTCCCTCCGGGTACAGAACGCCACGCCAATGTCGGTACATGTAGCCGCTCGTCCCGACACGGATCCGCTTCACCGCCGGAATCTACTTCTCCGCGCCGGACGCGCGTCCGACCTCGGTGGGATCAGGCGCGGGGCGCCGCGGCGTCGGCGTCGGTGTCCCACGTCCGCGCGTCCGCTCCGCATCGCGCCGACCTTGTCCGGCGCGGGGAGCGCGTGCCAAGCTCGAGGACGCGCCTCGGCCGGGGCGGACCAGCTCCCGATGCGCTCCCGCGTGGCGAACCCTACCGAGCTGAGACGATTGGTGCTGCGGCTGTATGCGGGCGTGGGCCCCGTGTTCTGCGCGTCGCTCCTCGTCCTGTCGCGCTGGCGCGACGACCCGCGGCCCCTCGTGGCAGCGGCGGCGCTCGTCGCATCCGGCGCGCTGTGGCTCGCCGTCCGCCGCACGCCGCGGAGGTGGGACTGGCTCTACCCGCTCGCGATCGTGCCGGCGGCCTCCTGCGGGGTCGGCTTCCTCGCGTGCGGAGACCGCGGCGTCGCCTACCTGGCGGTGATCGGCGCCCCGCTCGCCTGGACGGCCGTCCTCTTCGACCTGCCGGTCGTGATCGCGGCGCTGGCGGCGACCACCGCGACGGTGTTCGCCTCGCTGGCCGTCCGGCTCGGCCCGTCCACCGCGGCGGCGGGCACCGTGCTCCTGTCGCCGCTCGCCGGGCTCGTCGCATGGGTGGTGTTCGCGACCGCTCGGCGCCTGCGCGAGGCGCGCGCCGAGCTCGGCGCGCACGCCCGCCGCGCCGAGGCGAACGAGCGGCGGTACCGATCGATGGCCCAGGAGCTCGCGGAGAGCCAGCGGCAGCTCGCATTCGCCGTCGAGGGCTCGGGCATCTCGTACTGGGAGTGGGACCTCGCCACGAACCGCGTCAGCTACAGCCCGCTCTGGCCGGGCCTCCTCGGCTATGCCCCGGAGGCCATCGAGCCGCGGTTCGCGGCGTGGGCGAGGCTCGTGCACCCCGAGGACTTCCGGCGCGTGAACGACGAGGTGATCGCGCACGTGAAGGGCCTCACTCCCGCGCTCGACGCGGAGTTCCGGATGCGCGCGGCCGACGGCGCGTGGCGGTGGGTCCACTCGCGGGGCAAGGTCCTGGAGCGCGACCACCGCGGGCGGGCGACGCTCCTCTCCGGCACCCACTCCGACGCCACGCGGCGCCACGAGGCGGAGGAGCGGCTGCGCGAAGCGCAGGAGAAGCTCGTCGTCGCGATGCGCCTCGCGTCCGTGGGCACGCTGGCCGCCGGCGTGGCGCACGAGATCAACAACCCGCTCGCGTGGGTGACGTCCAACCTGAGCCAGGCGCTCGACGCCCTCCGCCCGGACCGCGATCCGCGGCGCGACGCGGCGGCCCTCGCCGATCTCCGCGAGTCGCTCGACGAGTCCCTGCAGGGCGCCGAGCGCATCGCGGCGATCGTCAAGGCGATGCGGTCCCTCGGGCGGCCGAGCGACTCGGAGGAGCCCATCGACATCGACGTGGGCGCGGAGCTCCGAAACGCGGTGCAGATGGTGAAGAACCAGATCGTCCAGCGCGCCCGGCTCGAGGTGTGCGTGCCGGAGGGGCTCCCGTTCGCGCGCGCACGCACGAACGAGCTCGGCAGGGTGTTCCTGAACGTGCTCGTGAACGCCGCGCAGGCGATCCCCGAGGGAAGCGCCGCGGAGCACCGCGTCGCCGTGACGGCGCGCGCGGACGGTACGGAGATCGTGGTCGAGGTGGCCGACACGGGCGTCGGCATGCCCCCGCACGTGCGGGAGCGGATCTTCGACCCGTTCTTCACGACGAAGCCGGTGGGCGAGGGGACCGGCCTCGGACTCTCGATCGCGCGCAGCATCCTCGAGGGCGCGGGCGGCCGGATCGACGTCCAGAGCGAGGAGGGGAAGGGGGCCACCTTCCGCGTCCGCGTGCCGGTCCATGCGCCCACGGCGGTCGCGCCCGCGCGCCCGAGGAACGGCGCGGACCACGGATCGGTGCCGGTCCCGCGGCGGCGCGTGCTCGTCATCGACGACGAGCCGCTCGTGCGGAAGTGCCTCGCGCGGGATCTGGCGCAGTTCCACGAGGTGACCGCGCTCGGCTCGGCCGCGGAGGCGCTGCGCCGCATCGACGCCGGCGAGCGGTGGGACGCGATCTTCTGCGACCTCATGCTGCCGGACCTCGACGGCCCGGGCTTCTACGAGGCGGTGGCGGCGCGCGAGCGCGCCGCGGCCGGGCGCATCGCGTTCGTCACCGGCGGCGCCTTCGGCGAGCGGAGCACGCGGTTCCTCGCGGAGCACCGCGTCGAGGTCGTGACGAAGCCGGTCGTTCGCGGCGAGCTCCTCGCCGTGGCGGAGCGGCTGGCGCGCGCCTGCGGGTGACGCTCCGCGGAGGCGCCTCAGAGCGCGCCCGCGAGGCCCGCGACCGCCTGCTGGCGCGTGCGATCGAGCGGCTGGCGCGCGCGCTCCCACCCGGCCCAGGGATCCGCGCCCGCCGCGAGGCGCCGCGGGGCCGTGCGGATCGTGAAGCGCTCGGGGCGGAGGCGCGCGGAGAGCTCGTCCCACGCGAGCGGCACCGAGACGGGGGCGCCGGGCCGCGCCCGGGTGGACCACGCGCACACGGAGGTGTTCGTCCGGTTGTTGCGGAGGTAGTCGAGCAGGATCTTGCGCTCGCGCCCCGCCTTCGCGAACGACGTGGTGAAGCGGCGCGGATCGTGCCGCTCGAGCGCGAGCGCGAGCGCGCGGGCGAACGCGAGGCACTCCTGCCACGGCCGCTCCGGGACGAGCGGCACGACCGCGTGCAGCCCCGCGCCGCCCGTGGTCTTCGGGAACGACGCGAGCCCGAGCGCGGCGAGCGCGTCGCGCACGAGGCGGGCGGCGCGCACCACCTCCGCGAAGCGGACCTCCGGCCCCGGGTCGAGGTCGAGCACGATCCGATCGGGCTCCTCGAGCCGGTCGACCGTCGAGTTCCACGTGTGCAGCTCGAGCACGTCCATCTGCGCGAGCGAGAGGACCGCCTCCGGCGAGTCCGCGACGAGGTACTCGCCGAGCTTGGTCTTCTCCTGGATGCGCACGCGCCGGAGGGCGGGCGGCGCCCAGACCTTCGAGTGCTTCATGAATCGGCACCCGGCGCCGACGCCCTCCGGGCAGTGGAGGAGCGTGAGCGGGCGGCCGCGGAGGTGGGGGACGACGGCGTCGGCGACCGCCTCGTAGTACCGGGCGACGTCGCGCTTCGTGTAGCCGGCGTCGGGGTACATCACGCGGTCCGGGTTGGTGATCGCGACGCCGCCGACGACTTCGGTCGGCTTGCGGGAGCGAGTGCGCGAGCGGCGTCGGGGCGCGCGGGCCGCGGTCGAGGTCGCGGTCGAGGTCGAGGTCGAGGTCG
>DASSQM010000328.1:0-7061 GCA_035702465.1 Anaeromyxobacter sp.
GCTTTCCGCGCTGTCGGCGTGCGCCGCGGCGACCTCGACCGCGACGCCGACCGCGACCGCGACTCCGACCGCGACCTCGACCCCGACCTCGACCTCGACCTCGACCGCGACCTCGACCGCGACCGCGACCTCGACCGGCCCGCCCACGCCTGCTGCGAGGTACGGCCCCGAGCCCGAGGTGGCGCTCACGCCGGTCGAGGCCCGCGCCGTCGACCTCGCGCGGAGCCGACTCGGTGCGGGGGGCGCGCGCCCCCGCGCCTCGGGATCGCTCTCGCTCGCCGCGCGCGAGCTCGCGCGCGGCGCGGCGTCCGGCGCGGCGGAGCCGCTCTCGAGCGCGCGCGTGCGCAGCGCGCTCTCGCGCGCGCTCGCCTACGACGCCGCGCCGGTGGCCGTGCTCGTCGAGGCGCCCGCGGCAGGGGTGCTGGAAGCGCTCGCCGCGGCGCTTCCGGGATCGCGCCCCACCCACGTGGGCGCAGGCGCCGCGGAGCGCGGCGGGTCCGTGGTGCTCGTGCTCCTCGCGTCGCAGCGGCGCGCGCGCCTCTCGCCCTTCCCGCGCGACGTCGCCCCCGGTGCGGCGGCGCCGCTCTCCGGCTCGCTCGCGCCGGGCCTCGCCCGCCCGCGCGTCTTCGTGACGCTTCCGTCGGGCGCGGTGCGCGAGGCGGCGGCGCGCGGAGGGCGCGACTTCACGGCGGCGCTGCGGTTCCCGGATCCGGGCCGGTACGCGGTCGAGGTGGTCGCGGACGGCGACGGCGGGCCGCTCGTCGCGGCGCTCTTCGCAGTCGCCGCAGGCGGGGCGTCGCTCGACGAGCGCGAGGAGGCGATCCGGCCCGCGGATCCGGCCGACGACGCGGCGGCGGAGGCGGCGGTGATCCGCGCCGTGAACGCGACCCGCCGCCGCCAGGGCCTCGCCGCGCTCGCGCCCGCAGCGGAGCTCGCCGACGTCGCGCGACGCCACAGCGCCGCCATGGCGGCGCAGGGCGCGGTCGCGCACGTCCTGCCGGGCTCCGGCGAGCTGGGCGGCAGGCTGCGCCAGGCCGGCATCCCCTACGCGCGCGCCTACGAGAACGTGGCCCGCGCCGCGACCGCGCTCGGCGCCCACGAGACGGCGGAGGCGAGCCCTGCGCACCGCGGCAACCTCCTCCGCCCGGACGCGACGCGCGTCGGCGTGGGCATCGCCCGCGCCGCCCTGCCTTCCGGCGACCGCGCCGTCTACCTGACGGAGGTCTTCGTCGCGCCGCCGGACGACGGGGCGGAGAGCCGGCTCGTGCCCGATGCGCGCGTGCGGGAGGCGCTCTGGCGCGAGCGGCAGCGCCTCGGGCTCGCCGCGCTCTCCGGCGACGCCGCGCTCGACGACCTCGCCCGCGACGCCGCGCGGCGCATGCACGAGCGCGACGCGCCCGACGCGGACGGCCTCGGCGAGCGCGCGCTCGCGCTGCGCCGCGGCCTGGCCGCGGTGGACGTGTTCGTGGCCAGCGGGCCGGCGGAGGCGATCCGGTCCGCGAACCTGCGCGACGCGCGCTTCCGGCGCGTGGGGGTGGGCGTGACGGTGGGCGACAGCCGGCGGTACGGGGCCGGGCGCTTCTGGATCGCGGTGGTGTATACGGATTAGAGAGATGCGCTCCAGGCGTCGGTACTGCGTGGGCGGTAAGGAGCCGCCGGGCACATTTCGCGGCGCGAAGAGTGCCTCGGCCGGATGTTGGATTCCGCCTAGCCGAGGCGGCGCTGGGTGGCGTAACTCTCGATCCCGCCCTCCACCTCCGGCTCGACCGCGTGGAGGCCACACCGCGTGCAGCTCCAGCTGTTCCAGCCTTGCTTCACCGCCTCGTCGAGGCAGGAGTCGTAGAAATTGCAGAACAGGTTCCTGTGCCCCTCGACGCCGCGGTCCGGGTTGATCGGAGCGGTGAGCTCTGTGGGGCAAGGCTTGACGAGCACGATGGACTCCTCCGGATGGCCGGGCCATCCCTCAAGGCGGCGCGACGGTGATCCGCGTCCCCCTCCCGTCACCGCCGCCTCCACTCCTGGAGAGCAGGCGGGCCGCCCATCGGCAGGTGCGCGCGGTATATCGCGCGCCGGAATGCAGCGAGTCAAGACCCCCGCCCCGCGGCCGATCGAGCCTGCGCGCGCACCTCTCGAAAGGCCCGCAGCGTTCCGGACTTACGCCCGAGCGCTCGCGATCGCGACCGTGTCGCTTTTCCTCTGGGTGACGCCGACCCGGGCGACCGCGCGCGCGGACGAGCCCCTGTGTGACTGGCTGTCCGGCATCGGCGCGGCCGCCCAGGCGCAGTCGGACGGCGAGTGGGCTGCGGCGGAGGGTGCCGCCCGCAGGGCGCTCGGCGCCCGTCCCCGCGGCGCGGCGGGAGCGCGCGCCCAGGCCGCGCTGGGGCTCGCGCTGCTCGCGCGCGAGGCGCCGGGCCCGGCCGCCGAATCGCTCGAGGCGGCGCTGGGGCCTCCGATGCCGGCGCGCGCCCACCTCTCGTTCGCCCGCGGCCGGGCGCTGCTGGCGGCCGGGGACGCGCCGCGCGCGGCGCACCTCTTCGCGGAGGCGGCGGGCGCGGCCGGGAACCTCGCGCTCGCGCCGGCGGCGCGGCTCAAGGAGGCGCACGCGCTGCTCGCGGCGGGCCTCGCCGCGGAGGCGGCGCCGATCCTGGAGTCCTTCCTGCGGACGGCGCCGGACGACCCCGCGGCGGCGGAGGCGCGGCTCGCCCTCGGGCTCGCCCTCCGCGCGGTCGGCGACGGCGAGCGGGCGGCGGCGACGCTCCGCGCGCTCTGGCTCGAGCTCCCCGACCGCCCCGAGGCTGCCGCCGCGGGCGAGACGCTCGCCGCGTGGCGCGCGGCGGGCGTGCAGATCCCGCCGGAGGCGGGCGCCGAGCACGCCGGGCGCGCGGAGCGGCTGCTCGCGTCGGGCCGGCCCGAGGCGGCGCTGGCGGAGCTCGACCTCGCGGCGCGGGCGGAGGAGCCGGCCGCCGATCCCGAGCGGGCGGCCGGCCTCCGCGCCGGCGCGCTCCTCGCGCTCGGGCGCGGCGCCGAGGCCGAGCGCGCCGCCCTCGCGCTCGCGGGCGCGTCGGACCCCGGCGTCCAGCGCGGGGCCCGGCTCGTCCTGGCGCGGGCCGCCGCGCGCGGCGGGCGCGTGGAGGAGGCGCAGCGTTACTACCTCGACGTCGCGTCGAGCCAGGCGCCGATCCCGGGGCTCCCGGAGTGGCGGCAGCGCGACGTCGGCGACGAGGCGGCGTTCCTCGCGGCGTGGCTCCCGTACGACGCGGGCGACCTCGAGAAGGCCGTCGCCTCCCTCGATGCCTTCGCGCGCGGGAACCCGCGCTCGCGGCGGGCCGAGGACGCGCTCTGGTTCGCGGCGTGGTCGCGGTACCGGCTCCGGCGCGCCGCGGAGGCGGAGCGCGCGCTGTCCGCTTTGTCGCGGGGCCCGCTCGCCGACGCGGCGCTCTACTGGCGCGCCCGCCTCGCGCGCGGGCGCGAGCGTCAGAAGGCGCTCTACCGGTCGGCGCTCTCTCTCGGCGAGGGCGGCTGGTACGCGCTCCTCGCGCGCGCCCGGCTCGCGCAGCTGGGCGAGCCCGCCGTCCGGCCGCGCCCGCCGCGTCCCCGCCCCTTCCCGGAGGTGCAGACCCCGTTCGTCGCGGCGCGCCTCTCGATCGCGGTCGAGCTGCTCGGGCTCGGCCTGCGCGACGAGGCGCTCGGCGAGCTCAGGGACCTCGCCCGCAGCGGGCGCGTGCGCCCGGCGGCGGCGCTCGTGGCGCAGCTCGCCGCGTTCGCGGAGGACGCCGAGCTGCCGTTCCGCATGGCCCGCGATCACCTCCTCCCGTCGCGCCGCGTGCTGCGCTGGGCGTACCCGGAGCCGCACCGGATCGCGGTCCGGCGCAGCACGGGCGGATTCGGCGTCGATCCCGGGCTCCTCCTCGGCGTGATGCGGCGCGAGTCGAGCTTCCGCGAGGCGGTGCGGAGCGGCGCCGGCGCGGAGGGCCTCCTCCAGCTCCGGCCGGCGACGGCGGAGCGGCTCGGCGCGCTCCTCGGCGTGCCCGGCGGGCTCGACGCGCGGCTCGCCGACCCGGTCGCGAACATCACGCTCGGCGCCCACTACCTGTCGCTCCTCCTCGCGCGGTTCGGAGAGCCGGCGGTCGCGGTCGCCGCGTACAACGCCGGGCCCCGCCCCGCGGCGGAGTGGGCCACCGCGCGGCGCGGAATGCCGCTCGACGAGTGGGTGGAGTGCATCCCGTACCGCGAGACGCGGCAGTACGTGAAGATCGTCCTCGCGGAATGGGACGCGTACCGCGGGCTCGCCGGCGAGGCGCCGCCGCCCGTCGATCCCGGCCGGCCGATCCCGGCGCCCGCCGCGGGGGTCGCCTTCTAGCGCCGGCCCGTCCGTGGCGGCCTACGCCTTGCTCGCCGACTCGGGCGGAGCGGCGGCGATCGCGTCGCGGATCGCGTCGCCCAGCCGGCGCAGCACGGACGGCGTGACGCCCGGGACGCGCTCGAGCTCCTCCGGCGTGCGGGGACGGCGCCGGGCGAGATCCACCATCGCGTGCTCCGCGAGCACCTTGAACGGCGGCCGATCGACGTCCCGCGCGTACGCCTCCCGGGACAGCCACAGCGCGCGGAGCACCTGGCGCCCCGGCGCGTCGAGGTCGCGCGCGCCCTTCAGCCGGCGCCAGCCCTCCGGGTCGAACACCCGCTCGTGCGGCTTCACCGCCGCGATGCGGTCGAACTCCTTGCGCGCCTCGTCCGCGGCGCCACGCGCCTCGAGCTCACCCGCGAGCGCGTCGCGGAGCGGCAGGAGGTAGTGGGTGTCGAGCGCGGCGTACGCGATCTGGTCGCGGGTGAGCGGGCGGCGCCCCCAGTCCGAGCGCTGGCTGGACTTGGAGAGCCGCACGCCGAACTGGTGCTCGACGAGCGCCGACAGCCCGAGCCCGGCGCGCCCCACCCGCCGGGCGGCGGCCATCGTGTCGAAGAGGCGGGGCAGGGCCCACCCCCACTCCCGCTTCAGGCACCGGACGTCGTAGTCCGCGCCGTGCATCACGATCTCCCTCCCGTCGCACAGGACGCGCCCGAGCGGCGCGACGTCGACGGCGAGCGGATCGACGAGGACGTCCTCGGCGCGGGTGGAGATCTGGAGGAGGCAGACGCGCTCCCGGTAGACGTGGAAGCTGTTCGACTCCGTGTCGAACGCGACGACCGGCTCGGCCCGCAGGCGCTCGACCAGTCCCTCGAGCGCGGGCGCGTCGGCGACGAGCGTCGCGGGGAGGTGGGGAGGGTTCATCCGGGCACCGTTCCTAGCGCGCGGCGGCGAGCGCCGCCGCGATCTCGCCGGCCACGGCGGCGTTTCGCTCGAGGAGGGCGAGGTTCGCCTCCCGCGACCGACCGCCGGTGGCGCGCGCCACGGACTCGAGCAGGAACGGCGTGACGGCCTTGGCGCGCACGCCGCAGGCGCGGGCGGAGAGGAGCGCCGCGTCGACGGCGGCCTCGACGACCTCGCGGGGCACGGGAGCCGGCGGCGGGACGAGGAGGAGCACGCCGCCCTCGCGGCCGAGCGCGGACCAGTGCAGCGAGAGGAGGCGCGCCGCGGCGGCCGCGTCCTCGACGCGGTGCTCGAGCGGGACGCCGCTCGTCTCCGAGTAGAAGGCCGGCAGCTCGGAGGTGCGCCAGCCCACGGCGAGGACGCCGAGCGCCTCGAGCGCCTCGGCGGTGGCCGGCACGTCCAGGATCGCCTTCGGCCCCGCGCAGACCACGCAGACGCGGCGGCGCGCGATCTCCGCGAGGTCCGCGGAGACGTCCGCGGCGCCCGCGGGCGGCTCGCCGGGCGGGATGCGATGCACGCCGCCGATGCCGCCGGTCGCGAACACGCGGATGCCGGCGCGGGCCGCGATCGCGATCGTCGCGGAGACGGTCGTCCCCGCGTCGCGCCCGGCGAGGACGAGCGGCGCCAGATCGCGCGCGGCGGCCTTCGCGGGCCGCCCGACCGGATCCGCGAGCCGCTCCAGCTCCGCCTCGGTCGCGCCGACGACGATGGATCCGCCGACGATCCCCACCGCCGCCGGCACCGCCCCCGAGGCGCGCACCGCGGCGGCGCAGCGGCGCGCTGCCGCGAGGTTGTGCGGCGGGGGGAGCCCCTGTGCGACGACGCTCGTCTCGAGCGCGACCACCGGTCTTCCCGCGGCGAGCGCGTCGCGGACCTCGGGGGAGATGCGGAGCGGCGCGTCCATCGGGCGCGAGTGTAGAGGATCGGTGGTACGCTGGCGCTCGCCCATGAAGGACGCCCGACCCGACGTCGCCGCCGCCGCGACCCGCGTCAAGGAGGGCGTGCGGGACCTCGCTCGCGGCGCGCTGGGCGCCGCCGGGGACCTCGCCACGGACCTCGGCGAGGCCTACCGGAAGTCGACGCGCTACTTCCGGATGCGCGCCGCCATCGTGGGGACGTGGGCGTTCCTCTCGGTGCTCACCGTGTGGGCCGCCTGCCCGCCGTCGTCCGCCTCGACGAACGCGCTCGGGGCCAAGGTCCGCCTCCTCTCCCGCAACGAGCCGGGCATGCTGCTCGGCACGCAGGTGCTCGTCGAGAACGAGTCCGGCCGGATGTGGCGCGACGTCGTGCTGACGCTCGACGGCGGCTGGCGCTACGAGCGGAAGACCGTGCGGCCGCAGGACAAGCTCGTCGTCGCGGTGACGCAGTTCCGGAGGGACGCGGCGGCGGCGCCGGCCGATCTCGAGCCGAAGGTCCTCACCATCGAGTGCGCCGAGGGCAGGGTCACGGCGCCGCTCGCCGCGCGGTGACGAGGTCGTCCGCGGCCGCCTCCTCCCTGCGGCCGCGGGCGCGGTCCTCGTCCGCCCGCCAGCGCTCGCGGTGTCGCTCGACGGCGCGCACCGCCGCGCGGGCCGCCGCGAGCGCGCCGCGGCGCCCGTCCGTCTCCGCGGCGGCGCGCCGGAGCATCGCCTCCGCCTCCCCCAGCGCGGCGCGGAGCACGCCGGCCTCTCGCCGGAGCCGCGCGGCGAAGGCGGCCCGACCGCGCAGCTCCCCTGCCCCGACCGCCCCGGGCGTGCCGGTGCCCGCCGCGTGCGCC
>DASSQM010000329.1:0-4160 GCA_035702465.1 Anaeromyxobacter sp.
GCCGGGGGGAGCCGGCCTCGCCGCGGGCTGCGCAGGGCGCGCACCGGCCGCCGGCATCGCCGCCGTCGGCCGCCTCTGGGGCGCAGCGGCGGATCCCGGCGCGCGCGACGCTGCCGTCCCCGCCGCCTGGAACGCACCTCCGGCGGCGGTCGCCCCGGCGTGCCTCGCACCGGGCTGCGGCGGCGCCGGCCGCGGGCCCCGCTCCTGCTGCAGGAGCCCGACCTCCTCGCGGACCACGTTCTTGAGCGCCTCGCGCGACGCGGGCGCCGCGGGCCGCGCGCCGATCTCGACCGTGAAGGCGCCCTCGCGCAGCCGCAGCGCGCGCCGGACGGCCTCGCGCCCCTCGGCGTCGGCGAGCCTCGCGCCGACGAGATCGCCGTCCGCGAAGTAGAACGTGCCGTCCACGCGCTCGCCCGAGCTGAGACGGACGCTCACCGCGACCGTCTGCCGCGAGACGCTGTAGAACTGGAGCAGGTCCGCGAACGAAGTGTCCTTGAAGTTGCCGCTGAGACCCACGGCTTCACCTCCCGTGCGCAGCTTCTCAAGAGTACTCGCAAAAGACCCGGCGACCCAAGGTCGGGGGAGAGCGGTCGCCGGGGCCGCGAGCTCGCGGACAGCCAGGTAGGGAACGAGCCTACCTCGACGCACCGACAGAGGCGGCCGGGCTGAGGTTCACGCCCAAGCGGTCGAGGTCGAGGTCCCGGTCGTGGTCGTGGTCGGGGTCGGGGTCGGGGTCGGGGTCGAGGCCCTTCGACTCCGCGCCGCCTGAGGCGGCGCTACGCTCAGGGCGAACGGCCGTGCTCCAGGCCGGAGCCGAAGGTCGGGGCGAGGCTCAGTACGCCGCCCGCGCGAGCGCGAGGAGCTCCGCCTCCGAGCACGCCCGCGGGTTCGTGCGGTGCGAGGCGTCCTCGAACGCCTTCCTGCCGACGAGCGGGAGGTCCGGCTCGCGCACTCCGACGTCGCGCAGCCGGGCCGGGATGCCAACCTCGCGTGCGAGCGCCCGAACGCGCTCGACCGCGCGCGCGGCGAGCGCGTCGTCGGAGCCGCCGGGCGGCTCGCCCATGGCCACCGCCACGCGGGCGAGCCGCGGCGCGCACGCCTGCCGGTTCCACTCCACGACGGCCGGCAGGAGCACCGCGTTCGCGAGGCCGTGGTGCACGCCCGAGACCGGGCCGAGCGCGTGCGCGAGCGCGTGCGACGCTCCGAGCCCCTTCTGGAAGGCCATCGCGCCCTCCATGGCGGCGATCATCATGTCGGTCCGGGCGGCCACGTCCGCGCCGTCCTTCACCGCGAGCGGCAGCGCGCGGGCCGCGCGGCGGATGCAGTCGAGCGCCACCGCGTCGGCGAGCGGGTGGAAGCCGGTCGCCACGTACGCCTCGAGGCCGTGCGTGAACGCGTCCATCCCGGTCCACGCGGTGAGCGTCGGGGGGAGCCCGAGCGTGAGCTCGGGATCGCACAGCGCGCACCTCGGCATGAGGAACGGCGAGAAGATCACGGTCTTCCGGCCGGTGTCGGGCAGCGTCGCGACGCCGGAGCGCCCCACCTCCGAGCCCGTGCCCGCGGTCGTCGGGATCGCCACGAGCGGCGGCATGTCGTCCTTCACGAACCGGTCGCCGCCCGCCGCGTCGTCGTAGCGCGAGAGGGGCGGCTCGTGCGTGGTGAGGAGCTGGACGAGCTTCGCCACGTCGATCGAGCTGCCGCCGCCGACCGCCACGAGGCCGTCGCAGCGCCCCTCGCGGAAGGCGGCGAGCCCCGCGGTCGCGTCGCGGTCGGTCGGGTTCGACTGCACGTCCTCGAAGCGCCCGAACGCGAGCCCGGCCTCCGCGAGGCGCGCGTGGATCTTCTCGGCGATGCCCGCCTTCACGACCCCGCGATCGGTCACGACGAGCGGCCGGCGCATGCCGAGCCGGCGGACCTCGTCGCCCAGGCGCGCGAGCGCGCCCGGCCCGAGGACCACGCGCGTGGGCCAGGACATGACCGCGACGCCGGGCGCCGCGGGCAGGTCGAAGAAGGTCGTCACCTCAGATGATCTCCAGGTACCGCTCCAGCTCCCAGGTCGTGACCGCGCGCTCGAACTGGCGCACCTCCCACTCGCGCGTCCGGACGTAATGGTCGACGAACCCCTCGCCCAGAATCTCCCGCGCGCGCTCGGAGCGCTTCAGCAGCTCGACGGCGTCCTTGAGGTTCCGCGGCAGCGGCGCCGCGTCCTTCTGGGCGTACGCGTTCCCCTCGCACGGCGGCGGCGGCTCGACCTCGTGCTCGATCCCCCACAGGCCGGCGGCGAGCGACGCCGCCATCGCGGCGTACGGGTTCATGTCCGCGCCGGGCTGGCGGTACTCGAGGCGCCCGGACTTCGGGCTGTCGCGGTCGCTGATGAGCCGGATGGCGGCGGTGCGGTTCTCGAGGCCCCACGTCGCGGTGGTCGGCGCCCAGGTGTTCTCGACCGACCGCTTGTAGCTGTTCACGGTCGGCCAGTAGATCGCGGTGAGCTCCGGCATGAGCGCCATCTGCCCGCCGAGGTAGTGGCGCAGCAGGTCGCTCGCGGCGAGCGGCGCGGCCGCATCGTGGAACAGGTTCTTCTCGCCCGCGAGGTCCCACAGCGACTGGTGCACGTGGCCGGAGCAGCCGGGGAGCTTCGGGTTCCACTTCGCCATGAAGCACGCGGTGAGGCCCTGCCGCGCGCAGATCTCCTTCACCGCGGTCTTGAAGAGCGCCGACTTGTCCGCCGCGCGCTCGAGGTCGTCGTAGAGCACCGCCGTCTCGTACACGCCGGGGCCGGTCTCCGTGTGCATCCCCTCGACCGGGACGTCGAACGCGTTCAGCCCGTCGATGAGGGCGTGCACGAGCCCGGCGTTCGCGGAGCTGCGGATCCACGAGTAGCCGAACATGCCGGGCGTCAGCGTCTCGAGGTCTCGGAAGCCCTTCTGCCGCAGCGTCTGCGGCGTCTCGCGGAAGACGAAGTACTCGTACTCGGAGCCGAAGCGCGGCAGGAACCCCAGGGCGCGCGCCTTGCGCCCGACGCGGTGCAGGAGCTGCCGGGGCGACGGCTCGTACGGCGAGCCGTCGGCGTTCACGAAGTCGAGCACGAACGCGGCGGTGGCGGGCTCCCACGGGATGACCCGCGCGGTGGAGAGATCCACCACCGCGTGCGCGTCCGGATAGCCGGTGTGCCAGCCCGTGACCTTCGCGTTGTCGTAGAGCTCGTCCGAGCTGTCCCAGCCGAACACCACGTCGCAGAAGCCGAGCCCACCCTTCGCGGCGGAGCGCAGCTTGTCGAGCGAGACGTACTTGCCGCGCCAGACGCCGTCGACGTCGAACCCGCCGATCTTCGCCTTCGCGATCTTCCTCTCCGCGAGCCAGGCGTCGAGCCGCTCGAGCGCCCCGCCCGCGGCGGGCTTCGAGGCGCCGCGCGCCGGGGCGACGCGGCCGCTCGTCGCAGGGCTCCGGCGGACCTTCGCCGCCTGGGCCTTCAGGTCCGCGGGCTTGCGCATGGGCTACTCCGGGAGCTTCGTCCAGACGGCCTTCTCCTGGAGGAAGCCGTCGAGGGCGTGATGCGAGAGGTCGCGTCCCCAGCCGGACTGCTTGTACCCGCCGAACGGGGAGACGTCGTCGAACTCGTTGTAGCAGTTGATCCAGACGACGCCGGACTTCACCCTGCGCGCGAGCTGGTGGGCGCGCGCCACGTCCGACGTCCAGATGGAGGCGGCGAGGCCGTACCTCGTGCCGTTCGCGATGGCGAGCGCGTCCGCGTCGCCGTCGAAGCGGATGCACGAGAGCACGGGCCCGAAGATCTCTTCCTGGGCGATCGTCATGTCCGGCTTCACGTCGGCGAACACGGTGGGCCGGACGAAGTTGCCCTTCGCCTTCGCGCCGTCGGTGTCCCGTTCGCCGCCGGCGAGGAGCTTCGCGCCCTGGTCCTTGCCGGAGCGGATGTAGCCGAGGATGGTCTCGAGCTGCCGCTTCGAGACCTGCGCGCCCATCTCGGTGCGGGGGTCGAGCGGGTCGCCGACCACCATGCGCCGGGCGCGGTCCGCGAGCTCCGAGACGAAGCCGTCGTACGCCTTCGCGTGCACGAGCACGCGCGAGCCCGCGTTGCAGATCTCGCCCTTGTTCCCGAAGATGCCCCAGAAGCAGGCCTTGATCGCCTGCTCGCGGTCCGC
>DASSQM010000330.1:0-3033 GCA_035702465.1 Anaeromyxobacter sp.
GAGCTCGAGGACATGGGCGCGCGGATGCAGCAGATGGCCGAGAAGCTCGAGGAGGAGGGCGAGCCCTCGAAGAGCGTGCCGGGGCAGACGGACGAGCCGGCGCACATCTGAGGTCATCCACAGCCATCGGCGGTCGGCCACCGGCGACGGCCGCGCTGGCCGACCGCCGAAGGCTGGCTGCGGAAGGCCGTCCCGAACGCCGGCCGGCTTGTTGCTGCGGTCGTCCGGCTGCTTTAGATCCCGCCCGTGAACGACCTCGAGGTCTCCCGCGCGCGCCCGGGACGGAACGATCCCTGCTGGTGCGGCAGCGGGCAGAAGTACAAGAAGTGCCACCTGGCGTCCGACGAGGGAGGCGCGACCGTCGCGCCGGCCCAGCGGGCCGGCCGCAGGCCGCTCTCGCCGGGCAAGATCACGCCGCGCCGGGCGGTCCCGGCGCACGTCCCACGGCCCGACTACGCCCTCACCGGTCGGCCGAAGGCGCAGGGGCACGACGTGAAGACCGCGGACGAGCTCGAGCGCCTCCGCCGCGCCTGCCGCGCCGCCGCGCGCGTGCTCCGCGTCAGCGGCGAGGCCGTGAAGGTCGGCATCACCACCGACGCGCTCGACGAGATCGCGCACGAGGAGACCATCCGCCTCGGCGGGTACCCGAGCCCGCTCAACTACCGCGGCTATCCGAAGTCGCTCTGCACGTCGGTGAACGAGGTCATCTGCCACGGCATCCCCGACAGCCGCCCGCTGGAGGACGGCGACATCGTGAACCTCGACGTGACCGTCTACCTCGACGGCATGCACGGCGACTGCTCGGCCACCTTCCTCGTCGGCGACGTCGACCCTGAGGGCCGCCGCCTCGTCGAGGTCTCCCGCGAGTGCCTCGCGAAGGGCATCTCGGCGGTGCGACCGGGCCGGCCGATCTCGGACATCGGCAAGGCGGTCGAGGCGCACGCGTCCCGCCACGGGTACGGCGTCGTGCGCGCGTACTGCGGCCACGGCATCGGCGAGTCCTTCCACTCGCAGCTCCAGATCCCGCACCACTACGACCCCGCCATGAAGCGCGTCATGGAGCCGGGGATGACGTTCACCATCGAGCCGATGATCACCGAGGGGACCTGGCAGGACCTCCTCTGGAGCGACGGGTGGACCGCCGTCACCGCCGACGGGAAGCGCTCGGCGCAGTTCGAGCACACCGTCGCGGTGACCGGAGACGGGGCGGAGATCCTGACGGTCGAGTAGTGCGCGACTACACGTCGAGCCCCACGGCGCGCATGAGCGCGAGCGCGTTCGAGTGCGTGACGACGCCGGGCTTGAGCCGGTAGTCGAACGCGATCTCGCCGTCGCGGACCTGGTCCTCGAAGTGGGCGTTCGCGAGCATGCCCGCTGCGGTCCCCCCCGCGAGCGCGGTGAGCGCGAGGTCGTGCGTGGTGACGAGGCCGATCGCGCCGCTCGCGACGAGCCCCCGGATCACCGCCTCGGCGCCGATCCTGCGATCGTGCGAGTTCGTGCCGTGCAGGATCTCGTCGAGCAGGAAGAGGAGGGGGACCTCGCCCGCGGCGAGGTCCGCGAGCTCCTTGAGGCGCGTGATCTCCGCGTAGAACCGCGAGCGGCCGGCCTGGAGCGAGTCCTGGATGCGCAGCGTCGCGCCGACGCGCACGGGCGAGAGCCGCAGGCGCGCCGCGCGGACGGGAGCGCCCGCGAGCGCGAGCACGGCGTTCACGCCGACCGTGCGCAGGTACGTCGACTTCCCCGACATGTTCGAGCCCGACACGAGCAGCACGCGCGGCCCGGCGCCGCCGAGCCGCACGTCGTTCGGGACCGCGTCCGCGAGGAGCGGGTGACGGAGCGCCTCGCCCTCGACGAGCGCGAGCCGCTCCGGGCCGCCGTCGGCGAGCTCGGGGAACGGGTCGCCGGGGTGCTCGTACGCGTAGCCCGCGAGCGAGCCGAGCGCCTCCAGCTCGGCGACCGCGTCGAGCCAGCCGCGGATCTCGCGGCCGGCGGCGCGGCGCCAGCGCTCGACGAGCGCGGCGTGGAGCGGCCCCCACGAGAGCGCGAACGCGACCGGTGCGAAGAGCTGGTTCCGGCCCCACTCGAGCCGCGCCACGGTGGAGACGAGCGCCGCGATGCGCGCGGACGACGGCGCGCCGCGGCCGGCGAGCGCCGCCTGCAGCCGCCGCAGCCGCTCGTCGTCGAGCGGCTCGCGCTCGAGGCGCGCGAGGAGGAGCGCCAGGACGCGGAGCTCCGCCGCCGGGCGCTCGACGCCGCCGAGGGCGCGCGCGATCGGTTCGCGCAGCGTCCGCGCGAACCCCCACTCGGCGAGCAGCACCGCGAGGAGCGGGATCGGGCCGCCGCCGAGGCCCCACGCCACCGCGGCCGCGATCGCCGCTCCGGCGAGCGCGAGCGAGGCCGGCAGGAGCCAGGGCTCGAGCAGCGCGCCCTCCTCCCCCCAGGCGGCGAGCTCGCGCGCGTCGACCGCGGCGCGCACGTCGTCCCCCAGGACGGCGAGATCCTCGCGGAGGTCGAGCCGGGGGGCGAGCGCCGCGACCGCGCGCTGCCGGGCGAGCAGGTCGTCGCGCTGCGCCGGCGCGAGCAGCCAGGACGCGAGCCGCTCCTCGCCCGGGCGCGTTCGCGCCGCGCAGAGCAGCTCGAAGAGCGAGCCCCGGCCGAAGAGATCGAGGTCGACCGCGTACGGGTGGGTGGGATCCCCGAAGGCGTCGCCCGGGGTGCCGGTCCCGGCGAAGCGGCCCGCGATCCGCTCCAGGGCGCGCTCGTAGAACGCGACGGCGCGCCGGGCGCGATCGCGTGCGGAGAGCACGCGGTCGTGCACGGTCGCGAGCGCGACGAACGCCGCGGCGGGCGCGAGGAGCCACCACGCGGAGGTCCGGTGCGCGACGAACGCGGCCCACGCGACCGCGAGCGCCGCGGCGAAGACCGCGAGGCGCCCGGACGCGATGCGGCGGTCGGCGCGATCGTGGCGCGCGATCGCCTCGCGCCGCGCGCGCAGGCGACGCGTGAGCTCTTCCTCGGGCCGCTCGCGGCGAG
>DASSQM010000331.1:0-9416 GCA_035702465.1 Anaeromyxobacter sp.
CGTTCTCCCCGCGCGAGCTGCTGGCGCGGATCCGCGCCCTCGTGCGGCGCGCACGCGGCCAGGCGGGGCCGGCGCTGCGCACGGTGCGCGTGGGCGAGCTGGTCGTCGACCCCGCGGGCCGGCGCGCGACGCTCGCCGGGAAGGACGGGCTCGAGGTGTGCCGCGAGGTCCGCGCCCGCTCCGACGTGCCCATCATCGTGCTCACCGCGCGCGGCGAGGAGGCGGACCGCGTGATGGGGCTCGAGCTCGGCGCGGACGACTACCTCGCGAAGCCGTTCTCGCCGCGCGAGCTCCTCGCGCGCATCCGCGCGGTGGTCCGCCGCGCGAAGGGGAGGGCGGGCCCCTCGCGCGACGTCGTGCGGGTGGGGCAGCTCGCGGTCGATCCGGCCGCGCGCCGCGCGACGCTCGGCGGCAAGGAGGTCTTCCTCACCGGCTACGAGTTCGCGCTCCTGCTGGCGCTGGCACGCCGCGCCGGCCGCGTGCTCTCCCGCGAGCAGCTCATGGAGCTCGCGCGCGGCAGCGCCGAGGACGCCTTCGACCGCTCCATCGACGTCCACGTGTCCCGCCTCCGCCAGAAGCTCGGCGACGATCCCAAGCACCCACGGCTCATCAAGACGGTGCGCGGCGCCGGCTACGTCCTCGCGGGGGAGGGCGAGTGATCCCCCCTCTCGTTTTCGGTGACGCTCGCCAGAATCACGGGAACCGGGTGCCGCCGTGAGGCATCGCCGGCACGGGCACGTCTTCTGGCGCGTGTATCTCCACGGCGTGCTGCTCCTCGGCATCGTGGGCGTGACCGTCATCGCCTTGAGCTTCGCCCTTCGCCACGGACGGTCGGGGGAACAGCCCTACCGCCTCGCCGTGTACCTCGCCGATCGCGTCGTCGAGCTGGCCGGGACGCCGGAGCGGATCGGCGACGAGCTCCGCCGCGTTCGCGACGCGATGGGGATGGACGCGACGCTCTACGACGCCCACGGCGGGGTCGTCGCCACGAACGTGGACCCGCCCCTCGCCATGCGCCACGGAGCCCCCAATCTCTGGGGGCGGGGGCGCTGGCGGCTGACGGTGCCGCTCCGCGGATTCCACGGCCACCTGGTCATCTCCGTCGAGGGGGGTGGAGATCCTCACCGCGCGCTGCTCTTCATCGGCGCGGTCCTGGTCGCGCTCGCCCTCGCGTCCTACCCCCTCGCCCGCTCGATCGCCTCGCCCGTGGAGCGGCTCACCGCGGCCGCCCGCGCGCTCGGCGGAGGCGACCTCGCGGCGCGCGCGAACGTGCGCGCGAAGGGAGAGCTCGGCGAGCTCGGGCGCGCGTTCGACGAGATGGCGGCGCGGCTCCAGCGGCTCGTGGAGAGCGAGCGCGAGCTCCTCGCCAACGTCTCGCACGAGCTCCGCACGCCGCTCGCGCGCATCCGGGTCGCGCTCGAGCTCGCCGCGGAGGGCGATCCGGAGCGGGCCCGGCGCCACCTGGCCGGGATCGCTTCGGATCTGTCCGAGCTGGACGCGCTGGTCGAGGACGTGCTGACGGCGGCGCGGCTCGACGCGCGCGGGTCCGGCGAGCTGCCGCTCACCCGCGCGCCGCTCGACCTCGCCGAGGTGGTGCGCGACGCCGCGGCGCGCTTCCGCGAGGCGCACCCCGATCGCGAGCTCGTGGTGGAGGCGACACAGACACCATTGGTGAACGGCGACGCCGCGCTCCTGCGCCGGCTCGTCGCGAACCTGCTCGACAACGCCGCGAAGTACTCGGAACCGCCGTCGCCGGTGATGCTGGCGCTGCGGCCGGACGCCGGCGCTGCGGTGCTCGAGGTGCGCGATCGCGGCATCGGGGTCGACGCGGCCGACCTCCCGCGGCTCTTCACGCCGTTCTTCCGGACGGACAGGAGCCGCGCGCGCGGCACCGGCGGCACCGGGCTCGGCCTCGCCCTCGCGAAGCGCATCGCGGAGGCGCACGGCGGCACGGTCGCCGCGGAGAGCGCTCCGGGCGCCGGTACCACGTTCCGCGTGCGGCTCCCGACGGTGAGCGCCTAGAACAGATAGACGCGCGCGAACAGCAGCCCTGCCGTCTGCGTCCCCGAGCCGCCGGGGATCTCTCCGCCCGCCGAGAGGGTGCGCTTCCCGAACGACACGAGCTGGAGCTGGACCTCGGCGCCGAGGCTGAAGCGCGGGTGGGGAGAGTACTCGCCGCCCAGGGCCGGGATGATGCGGATGTCGGTCCCCTCCGTCTTGTCGTCCGGCACGCCCGGCGACTTGAGCGTCTGGGAATACGACGTGCGGACGACGCGGCCGCCGACGTACACGTCGAGCTGGCTCGCGACGTCGACGAGGTAGAAGGCCCCGAGCCCGATGCTCACCACCGACGTGTCCGTCGACGCGATCCCGCCGCCGCCCGTGTCCTGGCTCAGGGTCATGATCCCGAGCTGCGGCTCGAGCCGGAAGTTCGGCCCGAGGTTGATGGGGACGTAGATCGAGTCCGGGATCACCGCGGGGAAGCCGTTCGTGAGCGTGAGCGTGGAGTTGAAGTCGAACGCGCTGATGCCGACGCCGATGCCGAGGCGCGGGCGGTGCTCCTGCGCGGACGCGGGGGCGGAGAGGGCGACCGCCGCGAGGGCGGCGGCGGTCCGGAACGTGCTCGTCATGAGTCCTCCGTCTGCGGGGCCGGCGTGCCGGCCGGAGGACTCTACGCGAACGCGCGGCTCAGCGCTCCTTCATGTACGGGTACTCGAAGCGGGTGGGCGGGTCGAACGTCTCCTTGATGGCGCGGAGCGAGACCCACCGGTAGAGGTTCACCACGCTGCCGGCCTTGTCGTTCGTGCCCGACGCGCGCGCGCCGCCGAACGGCTGCTGGCCCACGACCGCGCCGGTCGGCTTGTCGTTCACGTAGAAGTTCCCGGCCGCGTCGGACAGGCGGCGCGTGAGGTCCGCGACGGCGTCGCGGTCCCGGGCGAAGATCGCTCCCGTGAGGCCATACGGCGACGTCGTGGCGCAGAGCTCCAGCGCCTCGTCGAGCCGGATGTCCGCGTAGACGAACACGCACAGCACGGGCCCGAAGATCTCCCGCTCCATGAGCTCGTGGCGAGGGTTGATGACCTCGACCACGGTCGGCTCGACGAAGAAGCCCTTCGCGTCGTCGCACCTGCCGCCGATGAGCACCTTCGCCTGGGACGCGCCCTTCGCGACCGCGATCTGCTTGCGGATGCGATCGAAGGACTCCCGGTCGATGACGGCGCCCATGAAGGTCGTGAAGTCCTCCACCTCTCCGACCTTGATCTCGGCGGTCATGCCGAGGAGGCGGTCGCGGAGCTGCGGCCAGAGGCTCTCCGGTACGTACGCGCGCGACGCCGCCGAGCACTTCTGCCCCTGGTACTCGAACGCGCCGCGGACGAGCGCGACCGCCGCCGCGTCGACGTCCGCCGAAGGGTGGACGAAGACGAAGTCCTTGCCGCCCGTCTCGCCGACGACGCGCGGGTAGCCGCGGTACCGGGCGAGGTTCTCGGCGATGGTGCGCCACATGCCCTGGAACACGGCGGTGGAGCCGGTGAAGTGCAGGCCGCCGAGGTCGGGGCTCGCGAGCGCCGGATCGCCGACGGAGCGGCCCGGCCCGGGCACGAAGTTGACGACGCCCGGCGGCAGCCCGGCCGTCTCGAGGAGCTTCAGGACGTGCCACGCCGAGTACACCGCCGACGACGCCGGCTTCCACACGACGGTGTTCCCCATGAGCGCGGGGGCCGTCGGCAGGTTCGCCGCGATCGACGTGAAGTTGAAGGGCGTCACCGCGAGCACGAACCCCTCGAGCGGGCGGTACTCGAGGCGGTTCCACTGGCCGGGCGGCGAGAACGGCTGCTCGTCCAGGATCTGCTGCATGAAGTGCGGGTTCCACCGCCAGAAGTCGACGATCTCGCACGCCGAGTCGATCTCGGCCTGGGACGGCGTCTTCGACTGCCCGAGCATCGTCGCCGCGTTCAGCGTCTGTCGCCATGGACCGGCGAGCAGGTCCGCCGCCCTGAGGAGCACCGCGGCGCGCTCGTGCGGCGCCATCGCGGCCCAGGTGCGCCGCGCGGCCGCAGCGGCCTCGATGGCGGCCTGCACCTCCGCGGGGCCGGCCTGGTGCCAACGCGCGAGCCGCTGCGCGTGGCGGTGCGGGACGCGCGCCTCGGCGATGCGCCCGGTGCGGACCTCCCGGCCGCCGATGACGAGCGGGATCTCGATCTCGCGCGACGACAGGTCCGCGAGGCTCGCCTTCAGGGCGGCGCGCTCCGGCGAGCCGGGGGCGTAGGAGAGGACCGGCTCGTTGCGCGGGGCGGGGATGCGGGGATGGCCGTTCGACATGGGGCCCTCCGTTCGTGCGCAAGATAACCCCCGCCCGCCCGGGCGTCTGCAAGGCGGTCGAGGTCGGCCGTTCGGGGACGAGGCGACGGGTCGCTTGAGTCGACCGCCGCGCGGCGGTACAGGTCGCACCGGATGGGGAGCACGTACTACCTGTTCCAGCGTGCGGAGCGCGTGGAATGGCTCTCGGCGCGGGTGTACGGAGCGCTCAAGGAACGGTTCCGCGACGATCCCGAGGCGCACGCGCTCTTCGTGCGCCTCGAGGCCGAGGAGGAGCAGCACGCGAAGCGCGTGCGCCTGCTCGCCGCGCACTACTTCCGCGACCGGACGCTCACGGTCGAGGCGGACCCCCGGGAGCTCGACCTCTGCATCGCCGAGTGCGATCGAGCGCTCCTCGAGGTCGAGTCCGGCGCGTGGGGGACGGACGTCGACGAGGTGAAGCGTCGCTGCCTCGCGCTCGAGGAGCGCCTCGTGCGGGCGCACGCGGATCTGCTCACGCGCCACGCGGACTCGCCGCTGCGCGACTTCCTCGCGCAGCTCGCCTACATGGACATGGCGCACGTGCAGCTCCTCGCCGAATCCTGAGCGAGGTCAGCCTCACGCATCCGGGCAGAGCGGGGTGAACAGGGCTGCGGTCGGCGGCGCCGGCGAGGGGTCCGCGGGCTCTCCGCGGGCGGCTGGCTGCGTCGCGACCGGGGGGGAGCCGCCGCCGGGTCCCCAGTGGAGCCCGAGCGACGTCCCGAGCGAGACCGTCGCGAGCTGCACCGGCAGGATGACCCAGAAGTGCGGCGCGCCGACGTATCCGGCGGCGAGCGCCGTCGCCTCCCCCGCGGCCGCGAGCAGCATGGCCTTCCACACCGCCCCGGAGAGGGGGCCGCGGGCGCCGAGGCGGGCGAGGAGGACGGCCGTGAGCGGCGGGACGAGGACCGCGGAGGCGGCGAGGACGTAGGCGGTGGTGCGGAAGTTCCCCGCGGTCGGCTGGAACGTCCCGTTCGCGAACATCGTGAGAGCGAAGTACCCGCCTCCGACCACGAGCGCGTCCCCCGCGAGCGCGCCGACCGAGGCGAGCGCGAGCTCGCCGCCTCCGAACGGACCGGGATCGAGGCGGGGCGCGAGCGACGGCGTCCCCATCGCGACGGGCCCCGGCGAGGCGAGCGCGAGCTGGAGCGCGAGCGCGGCTGCGGCGAGCATCTGCGAAACGCTTCGCGCTCGAGCGCCGCGGCGCGGCACCCGGCTCGGGAGGGAAAACGGGTGCTCACGCGGCGCCTGGCCGGGCGCGCTCACTCGCCCGCGTCCGGCTCCCCGTCGCCGAGCCCCCAGCGCCGCAGCTTGTCGTGCAGCGTCACGCGCGAGATGCCGAGGCGGCGGGCCGCCTCGCTGCGGTTTCCGCGGGCGGCGCGGAGCGCGTCCACCACGATGCCGCGCTCGTACGCCTGGACGCGCTCCCGGAGCGGGAGCGGCTCGCCCGCGCGGGTCGGAGCGCCCGCGCCGGGCAGGAGCGAGAGGTCGAGCCCCTCCGGCGGCGAGAGCGCGACGAGCGCCTCGATGGCGTTCTCGAGCTCGCGGACGTTGCCCGGCCAGGGATGCGCGGCCAGGCGGTCGAGGAGCGCGTCCGGGACGCGCAGCGACGGCACCCCGAAGCGCACGGCGTAGCGATCGAGGAAGTGGCGGGCGAGCACCTTCACGTCCTCGGGCCGCTCGCGGAGCGGCGGGAGGCGCAGCTGCACGACGTTGAGCCGGTAGAAGAGGTCCTCGCGGAAGCGCCCGGCGCGCACCTCCTCCGCGAGATCGCGATGCGTCGAGGCGACGACCCGCACGTCGACCTTGCGCGTGCGCTCCTCGCCGACCGCGCGGACCTCGCCCTCCTGCAGCACGCGCAGGAGCTTCGCCTGGGCGGGCGCCGCGAGCTCGCCGACCTCGTCGAGCAGGATCGTGCCGCCGTCGGCCTCGCCGAAGAGCCCGGGCCGCGCCCGGTCCGCGCCGGTGAACGCCCCCCGCGCGTGGCCGAACAGCTCCGCCTCGGCGAGCTCGGGCGTGAGGGCGGCGCAGTTGAAGCGCACGAAGGGCTTCTCGGCGCGCGCGGACGCCGCCACGATCGCCTCGGCGACGCGCTCCTTGCCGGTGCCGCTCTCGCCGGTGACGAGCACGTTCACGTCTCGTGGCGCGACGCGAGCCACGAGCACGGCGAGCCGCCGCATGGCCTCCGACGCGAAGACCATGGTGCGGGCCAGCGCGAGCTCGCCCGCGAGGCGCTCGTTCTCGTGGGCGAGGCGCAGCGCCTCGACCGCTCGACGCACCACCGCGAGGAGCTCCTCGTTCTCGAACGGCTTGCGGAAGTAGTCGTAGGCGCCCGCCTTCATCGCCTCGACCGCTTGCCGCTCGGATCCGTGCGCGGTGATCACCACCACGCGCGGCGCGGGCGATCGGGCCGCGAGCGCCCGGAGGAGCTCCATGCCGTCGACGTTCGGCATGCGGAGGTCGGTCACCACGAGCGGCGTCGGCTGCGCCTCGAAGCGCGCCAGCGCCTCGGCGCCGTCGGCGGCCTCCTCGACGAGGAGCCCCTCCGACGACAGGATCTCGCGCAGCGTGTAGCGGACGCCGGGGACGTCGTCGACGACGAGCACGCGGACCGGGGCGGTCATGCGGCGCGGTCCCCGCCCGTGCGCCGCGCCGGCAGCACGAGCTCGGCGCGCGTGCCTCCGCCGGGCCGCGGCCGGAGCGCGAGCTCGCCGCCGTGCTGGCGCGCGAGCGCGCGGGCGATGGTGAGGCCGAGGCCCGAGCCCGCGGGCTTGGTGGTGACGCCGGGCGAGAACACCGCCTCGGCGAGCGCCGGGTCGACGCCGCGACCGCGGTCGAGGACCGCGACGCGCCCCCCGCCGTCGTCGGCCGCCCCGACCTCGAGCTCGACCGCGCCGCCGGGCGGGCTCGCGTCGAGCGCGTTCTGCACGAGATTGATGAGCACCTGCTTCACCTTGCGTGGATCGCAGCGGACCCGGACGCCGGCGCCGTGCACCGTCACGACGAGCCCGCGCTCCTTCGCCATGCCCTCGTGAAGCGCCGCCACCTCGCGGCAGAGCGCCGCCACGTCCGCCTCGCCCAGGGCGAGCGGCACGAGCGGCCGCGAGAAGTTCAGGAACTCGTCGAGGACGGACTGCATGCGGTCCACCTCGCGCCGCAGCACGCCGAGGCGCTCGGCGCCCTTGCCGTCCTGGAGTTGCTGCGCGAGGAGCCCCGCGAGCCCCTTCACGCTCGCGAGCGGGTTCTTGAGCTCGTGGGCGATCTCGCCGGAGAGCGCGGTCAGCTCCTCGGCGCGCTCGGCGTGAGCGCGGAGCGACTCCTGCTGGGCGGCGAGACCTCGGCGGATGATGGTCTCGAGCGTCCCGCGCAGGGCGCGCCCGACGGCGCCGGCCATGAGGAGCACGAAGGTGACGAGCGCGGCGTGGGCGTACAGGTACGAGGGCGGGCCACCCACGCGCGCGCCGCCGCCGAAGACGCTCAGGTTGAAGTCCCGGATCGCGCCGGTCGCTCCGATGGCCGCGCACGCCCACACGGCCGCGACCTGGAACGCGACGAGCGCGATCCCCGCCGCGCCGCGCACGAAGATGCCGGTCATGATCCCGAGGGGCACGAGGACGTACACGAACGGGCTCCCCAGGCCTCCGCTCGCGAACGCCACCACGCACACGCCGACGCTCGCGACGGCGAGGTTGTACGGGACGGCGCGCGGCGTGAACCCGCGGCGCCGGAACCGGAGCCACTCGAAGACGAAGAACAGCGGGACGAGCACCCCGACCGCGCCGAGCACGGCGCGCCGCCACGCCGCGGGCTCGACGGAGACGAGCCAGGCGATCGCGCCCACGAGGACGGGGACCACGAAGACGCGCGCGCCGATGAGCTTCCCGAAGACGCGCGACAGCTCCTCGCGCTCGATCTCTTCCTGGCCGGGCGGGGACATCACGTCGGGGCGGCTCCGGCCCGAGAGGATACGCCGCCATGCCCGGGCGCGCACGGTTCGTGCCTCCCCGCTCACATGCCGAGCGCACGGTCGAGCGCGACCCGCGCCTGCGCGAGGCGCGCGCGCGCGTCGGCGAGGCCGACGTCCGCCTGGTAGAGCCGGTCGTTCGCGTCGATGACGTCGAGGCTCGACGCCACGCCCGCGTCGAAGCTCCGCTTGGCCGAGGCGGCCGCGTCCGCGGCGAGGCGGCCCTGCGTCTCGGCCAGCCGGAGCCGCTCCCGCGCGACGTCGAGCTCGCGGACGCCGTCCGCCACCTCCTGGACGACGGCGAGCCGCTGCGCGTCCGCAGCGGCCCGCGCCGACGCGCGCTGCGCCGACGCCTGCTGCTGCCGCGCCTCGCGGAAGCCCCCGTCGAAGGCGAGCCAGGTGAGGTCGAGCGTGACGCGCCAGCCGTCGTTCTTGCCCGTCGGCAGCGGCACGTCCTGCGCGAACGCGCTGGCGCTCGCGGAGAGCTGGGGGAGGATTCGCGCGCGCGCCGACCGGACCGCCTCGTCCGCGGCCGCGACCTGCGCCTCCTGCGCCGCGATCTCCGGCCGGCGCGACAGGGCTTCGTCCACGAGCGCGGGCCCGCGGGAGGGCTCCGGTTCGACCGCGGTGGGCACCGCGACGCGCACGGGCCCGTCGCGCCCGAGCAGGATGCCGAGGGCGAGCCGCCCGCGCTCGCCGTCGGCGCGGGCGCGGGTGAGATCGCTCTCGCGCCGGACCTGCTCGGTCTGGGCCTTGAGGACGTCGAGCGGAGCCGCCGTGCCCGCGCGGACGCGGCGCTGCGCGCTGCGCGTCAGCTCCGCCGCGCTCTCGACGGCGCGCTCCGACGCGAGGACGACCTCGTCCGCCGCCGCGGCCGCCCAGGCGGCCTGCGCGAAGCCGGCGCGGACTTGCCGGCGCGCTGCGTCCGCGGACGCGGCAGCCGCGCGCGCCGCGCTTCGCGTCGACGCCGAGTCGTACCAGGCCTGCGGCACGACCAGCGGGATCCGGACGGAGCCGGCGATCGACAGCGCGTGCAACGGCTGGAGGACGCGCTCGTCGCGGATTCCCAGGATCGGGACCGGCCCGATCCGGAAGTCGTCGCTGTTCCGGAGGTATT
>DASSQM010000332.1:0-2439 GCA_035702465.1 Anaeromyxobacter sp.
GGCGAGCCGCGCCTCGCTGTCGCTGCCCTCCGCGACGCGCTCGGCACCGCCGGCCGACGGACGCGTGCAGGCGAAGCGGCCCGCGTGCGTCCCGCAGGATCCCCGCGCATCGGCGGGCGTCCTCGCCGAGGAAGCGGAGGATGCGCTCGCCCGGGGGGAGGACGAGCGCGCGCTCTCGTGCTCGGAGGAGGCGATCCGCATCTCGCCGCGGCTCGTGCAGGCGCTCGTGGCCCGCGCGAGCGCGCTCGGGGGACTGGGGAAGCTCGACGAGGCGCGGCTCGCCTGGTCGCGCGCGCTCGCCGTGGACCCGTCCGATCCGAACGCGCTCCTCGGGGCGGCGGACCTGCACGTGCGCCGCCTCGGCCCCGCGCGCGACGCGCTCGAGATCGGCCTCGAGTACGCGCTCCGCGGGGCGCGCGCCGCGCAGGCCCGCAAGGACCGGCTGCTCTCCGCGCGGCTCGAGCTCGTGGCCGGGATGGCCGAGAACGACCTCGGACGCAGCCACCTCGCGCTGCCGCACCTCGAGCGCGCGGTGCAGGTGCTGCCCGACGACGCGGACGCAGTCTACGAGCGCGGGGTCGCGCTGTACGAGCTCTGCCGGTTCGACGAGGCGCAGCGCGTCTTCGAGCGCGCCCTCTCGCTCGCGCCGGACGACCCGTGGGTGCTGCACCAGCTCGGGCTCCTCGCGGAGCGGCGCGGCGACGCGGACCGGGCCGAGCGGCTCCTCGCGCGGGCGCGCAAGCTCGCGCCGGAGGAGTTCCAGTCCGAGGTACCTCTCGACCCGGATGGCTTCCGCGCGGAGGTGCAGCACGCGGTCTCGACGCTGCCGGACGAGGAGCGGCGCTCGCTCGTGTCGGTGCCCGTGGAGATCCAGGACCTGCCGGACGCCGCGGACCTCGTGGCGGTCGACCCGCCGCTCTCGCCTTCGATCCTGGGCCTCTTCCGCGGCCCGTCCGAGAACGAGCCGTGCACCGCCTCCGACGGCCCGCGCTGCCGCGCCATCGTGTTCTACCGGAAGAACCTGCTGCGCTTCGCGCGCGACCGCAGGGAGCTCACCCACGAGATCCAGGTGACCCTGCTCCACGAGCTCGGGCACCTGCACGGCGAGAACGACGACGATCTGAGGGCGCGGGGGCTCGAGTAGCCCGCGCGCGCCGCGGGCCTCGGCGCCTCACTCCTTCCGCCGCCCCGTCTCCTCCTCCCCGTCGTGGACGTGCACCGCCCCCACCTCCGGCGGCTCGGGCGGCTCCGGCTCGGAGAGGTTCGCGAGGTCGTCCTCGCTCCCCGGGAAGTTGCCCCCGGAGTCGAGGCCGAGCGGCGTCGGCGCGGCCCCGCCCACGTTCGTGAGCGGGACGAGCTTCTCGTCGTCCTCCTCGGCGAGCTCGTGCACGGCGCGCTCGGACGGCTGGGCGGTGGGCTCGGGCCCGTCCGGCGGCAGGGGATCGATCGGGTCTCGGCGGCGCGGCATGCCCGCAACGTATTGCCCGCACCGCGCCGGCGCGAGGGCGGCGCCCGTCCTCAGGTCGCCTCGGGCACGAGCGTCCGGTACAGCGCCTCGTAGCTGCGCGCGCTCCGGTCCCACGAGAAGTCCTGCGCCATGCCCCGCAGCACGAGCGCCCGCCAGGCGCGGCGGTCGCGGAACGTGTCGAGTGCGCGCCGCACGCCGAGGAGCAGCGCGGAGGGGGTGTAGTCGCGGAACTTGAACCCCGTGCCGTGCATCCAGCCGTCGAAATCCTCGACGGTGTCCTCGAGGCCGCCCACCGCGCGCACGATGGGCAGGGTGCCGTACCGCAGCGAGTACATCTGGTTCAGCCCGCACGGCTCGTACCGGCTCGGCATGAGGAAGGCGTCGGCGCCCGCCTCGATGCGGTGCGCGAGCGCCTCGTCGAAGCCGAGGTGCGCCGCCAGGCGATCCGGCCGGTCCGCCGCGGCGCGGCGGAAGGCGTCCTCGTAGGCGGGGGCGCCGGTGCCGAGCACGGCGAGCTGGACGTCGCGCGCGAGCAGCTCCGGCAGCGCGGCCACGACGAGGTCGATGCCCTTCTGATCGGCGAGCCGCGAGATCATGCCGACGAGCGGGATGTCCGCGCGGACGGGCAGCCCGAGCTCCCGCTGCAGCGCCGCCTTGCACGTCGCCTTCCCCGAGAGGTCCAGCGACGAGTAGCGGGCGGGGAGGCGCGGATCGCGGGCGGGGTCCCACTCCACGACGTCGATGCCGTTCAGGATGCCGACGAGCTCGCGCCGCCGGTGCCGGAGCACGGGGTCGAGCCCGGCGCCGCCGTCGGGCGTCAGGATCTCCTTCGCATAGGTGGGCGAGACGGTGGTGAGCGCGTCGGCGAAGGTGAGGCCGGCCTTCATGAAGTTGAGCTGGTCGTGGAACTCCATCGCGTCGTACCGGAAGACGTCCCAGGGGAGCCCGAGGAACGGCACCACGTGCTTCGG
>DASSQM010000333.1:0-6555 GCA_035702465.1 Anaeromyxobacter sp.
GCGTTCGTCACGTCCCCGGGGAAGATGTTGTAGTTCCCGAGCAGCGCGCGCGGAGCGACGCCGGCGATCGGGTGCGTGATGCTCACGCCGTCGACCGACGCGGGCGTGTCGAGGTTGCAGGCCACGGTGCCCGAGACGTGCGTGCCGTGCTCCTGGAGCGCCTCGGCGGTGAAGCCCCGCGACGGCGTCTTGTTGTTGAACACCTTCGCGACGATGACCTTGTTGTTCGTGAACCGGGTGTCGCCGAGCTGCTTCTGCGCCGGGTACCCGGCGTCGGAGAAGCAGGGGTGCGTGAAGTCGATCCCGGTGTCGACGATCGCGACCTTCACTCCGTCGCCCGCGTTCGCCGGCACGTCCGGCGCCAGCGCGCTGACGAGCGAGAGGTCCGGATCCTGGCTGCGGAGGTCGGTCGGGTAGTAGATGCCCTCGAGCTCGGCGTGCTGGACCTGCGGCGCCGCCGCGATGGTCGAGAGCGCGACGCCGTTCAGCTGCACCGAGACGGCGTTGAGCGAGATGTCGAACTCGCCCGTGACCTTCGCCTTCGGCGCGTTCGCCTTGAGCCACTGCTTGAAGTCGTTGCGGAGCGCCGAGAGGATGGCGCGGCGCGACTTCACCGCGGTGCTCGAGAAATCGATCTTCTTGCCCTGGGGCGGCTTCGTCCTCGCGTCGGTCGAGAGCGGGTCGCCCTTGAGCTGCACGATCGCGGACCCGGTGTCGACCGTCGGCCCGGTGTTCGGCGCATCGGACGCGCGCCCGGCGGACCTCGACGTCTCCGTCGAGGAGCCCCCGCTGCACGCGGCCGCGGCCACGGCGAGGATCGCCACGAGCTTCTTCACCGTCATGCGTACCGCCGTCATGCTGATGCCTCCGGTTGCGAGCGGACCTGCTGGAACGGGAAGCCCGGGCACTCCTCGCGCCCGGGCGGTCACAGAGTGTGACAGATCCCCACCGAGGGGCAGCCGCTGTCAAAGGGTCCGGGCGGGGGACTCCCACCGGGGGTCGGTCGCGACGACCCCATCTGGTCTCACTCGAGCTTGACGGGATGCATCGGCAGGCTCTCGTCGCCCTCCGCGTCGACCGTCGCCACCGCGAACGTGAAGTTGTCCGGCACGACGTTCGCGAGGACGAGCGCGTCCGCCTTCGGGTGGACCGTGGCGCGCTCCCACGCGACCGCGTCGGCGCGCCGCCGGTAGAGGACGATCGCGGTGATGCGCGGGTCGGGGGGCAGGGTGAAGCGCAACCGCGTGTCGGTCGAGACGCCGCCGCCGAGGACGACGTCGCGCGGCGGCGCCGGCGCGAACGCGAGGTGCGCCACCGCGGCCCCGAGCGCGCGGGCGAGCTTCGCGCCGTAGCGCGCGTCGTAGTGCGCGAGGTCGTCGCCGAAGGTCTTGCCGCCCGCGGTGCGCACGTCCTGGTGCTGACGGCCGTAGTGCTCGTGCGTCTCGGTGAGGCGGATCGCGGGAAAGCCCTCTCGCGAGAAGCTCATGTGGTCGGAGCCGCGCGCGATCCGGTCCCGGCGCAGCATGACCCAGAGGTCGAGGTTCTCGACGTAGCGCTCCCCGGTGCGCTTCACGTACCGGGCCCACTCGCGCGCGGGCGAGTCGTTCTCGGCGCCGATGGCCTCGCGGACCCTCTTCTGCTCCGGCGTCTCGGACGCCGGCACGCCCTCGCTGAAGAGCCGCGCGGTGCCGTCGTCGCGCACGCCGTCCTGGCCCTCCACGTTCCCGGCGATGTCGACGGACGTCATGGCGACGACGTCGATGCCCTCCGTCCTGAGGCGCTTCGCGAGGTGCGCGGAGCCCAGGAGCCCTTGCTCCTCGCCGGCGACCGCCACGAGGTAGATCGAGATCGCCGGCTTCTCGCGCGAGAGGACGCGCGCGAGCTCGAGCACGAGCGCGGTGCCGCTCCCGTCGTCCACGGCGCCGGGGGCGTCGCTCGTCGCGTCGAGGATGTCGCTCGCGCGGCTGTCGTAGTGGCCGGTCACGACGACGGCGTCCTTCGCGCGGGCGGCGTCGGTGCCGGGGACGATCGCGCCCACGTTCACGATCTCCGTCGGACGCGGGATGCGCGGGCCGGGCTCCGCGGTGAAGCGGTCCTCGAACGGCTGGAGGCGCGAGCCCTTCTCGCGCGCGAGCGCGGCGAACTGGGCGGCGAGCCAGGTGCGCGCCGCGCCGATGCCGCGCGTCGGGCTCCGCGCGTCCGAGAGCGTGTGGCGCGTCCCGAAGGAGACGAGCTTCGCCACCGTCGCGTGGAGGCGCTCCGGCTCGACCGCCGAGACGATCGCCGCGACCCGCGGGCTCGGCGCGTCGCCTGCGGAGGCGGCGAGAGGGGCGAGGAGCGCGAGGATGCCGATCGAGGCTGCGGCGCGGGCGAGGGAGGGCATGCGCGGATGCTAGCGCGCTCGACGCGCGCGGGCAGCCGTGGTCTTCTCCCGGCCCATGCGCGCGACCTGCCGCCGCTGCCTCCGTCCGGAGGCCTTCTGCGTCTGCGCGGGGCTCGGGCCGATCCCGTCCCGCACGCGGGTCGTCCTCCTCCAGCATCCCCGCGAGGCGCGCCTCGCCATCTGCTCGGCGTGGCTCACCCGCGTCGCGCTCGAGAACGCGGAGCTGCACCGCGGCGTGCGGTTCGAGGACGAGGCGCACGTGAGGATGCTCGCCGCCCGCCCGCGCGCGGCGCTGCTCTTCCCCGGCGAGGGTGCAACGCCCGCGGGCGCGCTCGCGGCCGATCCGCCGGAGGTGCTCGTCGTCATCGACGGGACGTGGCTCCAGGCGGAGAAGATGCTCGCCGCGAACCCCTCGATCGCGGCCCTGCGGCGCGTCGCGCTCTCCGGGCACGAGAGCGGATACGGCGCGCTCCGGCGCGAGCCTGCGGACGGGCACCTCTCGACGATCGAGGCCGTCGCGCACGCGCTCGGCGCGCTCGAGCGCGACCCCGCGCGCTTCGCGCCGATGGTGCGGGCGTTCCGGCGGATGGTCGAGCTGCAGCTCCGGTGCTCGGAGGACGAGCGGAGGAGGCCGCGGCATCGCGCGGGGAGAGGCGCAGAGGCGGCGTGAGCTTCGCGGTCGAGGTCGCGGTCGAGGTCGAGGTCGGGGTCGGGGTCGGGGTCGCGGTCGAGGTCGAGGTCGGGGTCGAGGTCGCGGTCGCGGTCGAGGTCGAGGTCGGGGTCGAGGTCGGGGTCGGCTGGCGCCCGCCCGTGCATGCGCGCGGGGAATGGGCTAATTTCCCTCTCCCACATGCCTCAACGCATCGAGAACCTGAACGTCACCTCGTTCGAGGAGATGCCGTCGCCCGACGAGATCAAGGGGAAGGTCCCGCTCACCGAGCGAGCCGCCGACGCCGTCGTGAAGGGCCGGCGCGCGGTCGAGGCGATCCTCGACGGCCGCGATCCCCGGCTGTTCCTCGTCGTCGGCCCGTGCTCGATCCACGACCCCGCCGCCGGGCTCGACTACGCCCGCCGGCTGCGCCGTCTCGGCGACGAGCTCGCGGACGTGTTCGAGATCGTGATGCGCGTCTACTTCGAGAAGCCGCGCACGTCCGTGGGGTGGAAGGGCTTCATCAACGATCCCTTCATGGACGACTCGTTCCGCATCGACGTCGGCATGGAGAAGGCGCGAAGGTTCCTGCTCGACGTGAACGAGGCCGGGCTGCCCGCCGGGACCGAGGCGCTCGACCCCATCGCGCCGCAATACTACGGCGACCTCATCGCCTGGACCGCCATCGGCGCGCGGACCACCGAGTCCCAGACCCATCGCGAGATGTCGTCCGGCCTCTCCACGCCGGTGGGCTTCAAGAACGGCACCGACGGGGACGTCGAGGCGGCGGTGAACGCGGTGCTCTCCGCGAACCGGCCGCACGCCTTCCTCGGCGTCTCCGGCCAGGGCCGTTCCGCCATCGTGCGCACGCGCGGGAACCGGTACGCGCATCTCGTGCTGCGCGGCGGCGGCGGGCGCCCCAACTACGACACCGTGTCGATCTCGCTCGCCGAGCAGGCGCTCGCGAAGGCGGGGCTCCCCCAGAACATCGTGGTGGACTGCTCGCACGCGAACTCCTGGAAGAAGCCCGAGATGCAGCCGCTCGTCATGAAGGATGTCGTCCACCAGATCCGGGAAGGCAACGGGTCCGTGGTCGGGCTCATGGTCGAGAGCTTCATCGAGCCCGGGAACCAGCCCATCCCGGAGGATCTCTCGAAGCTGAGGTATGGCTGCTCGGTGACCGACGCGTGCGTGGGCTGGGACACCACGGTCGAGATGCTGACGGGGGCCGCGCAGGTCCTCCGCGAGGTCCTGCCGGGCCGCAAGCGCGCTCGGTAGCGCGGCGGCTCGATGGGGGACCCCCGCCGCGCCGCCGCCGCGGGGCTTCCTCGCGGCGCGCGGAGTTCGCAACCTCGCGCCGCGGAGGTCATCTTGGGTCCGGCAACCATCGCCCTCGTCGTCGCGCTCGCCCTCGGCGAGTCGAAGAGCACCTCGCTCGCGCCGTCGCGCGCGCTCGACGCGTCGAACGCCGCGCGCGCGAGGATCGGGCTCCTGCCGCGCAAGGCGCCCGCGAAGGCGATGTCCCCGAGCGGCAGGAGGTATCTTCCCTCGCCGACCTTCCTCGGCGAGCCGGGCACGCTCTCCGGCGGGTCGGAGCTCGCCGCGGCCCCCGTCGATCCGCGCCCGGGCGAGCTCTCCGCGCGCGGGGTCACCACCGACGTGACGATCTCGCTGCGGTACGACGATTGATCCCGCGGGCTACTCCGGGGCCTTCCCCGCGAGCAGCTCGAGCGCCCTCAGCATCGCCGAGTGATCCCATGCCGCCCCGCCGTGCGCGGCGCAGGCGTTGAAGAGCTGTTGCGCCGTCGCCGTCCCCGGGAGCGAGAGCCCCATCGCGCGCGCGCCGGAGAGCGCGTTCTCGAGGTCCTTCTGGTGGAGCGCGATGCGCGCCCCGGGCGCGAAGTTGCGCTCGACCATCCGCTGCCCGTGGACCTCGAGGATGCGCGACGACGCGAAGCCGCCGAGGAGCGCCTGGCGGACCTTCGCCGGGTCGACGCCCGCCTTCGTGGCGAACAGGAGCGCCTCGGCGACCGCCTGGATCGTGATCGCCACCGCGATCTGGTTCGCGACCTTCGTGGTTTGCCCCGCGCCGTTCGGGCCGACGTGCGTGACGTTCTTGCCGAGCAGCGCGAGGTAGGGCCGGACCTTCTCGAACCCCGCCGACGTCGCGCCGACCATGATGGTGAGCGTCGCGTTCCGCGCGCCGACGTCGCCGCCCGAGACGGGCGCGTCGACGTACTCGCAGCCGAGCGCGTTCACGCGACGCGCGAGCTCCCGCGTGGCGATGGGCGAGATGGAGCTCATGTCCACGAACGCCTTGCCGGAAGAGAGCCCCTCGGCGACGCCGTCCTTCCCGAAGAGGACCTTCTCCACGTCGGGCCCGTCGGGGACGATGGTGAACACCACCTCGGCGCGCTGCGCGACCTCCCGGCCGCTCGCGCAGGCGACGCCCCCGGCCGCGACGAGCTCCTGCGGCACCCCGCTCCGGCTGTGGAGGTGGACGGTGTGCCCCCCCTTCAGGAGGTTCGCCGCCATGGGCCGGCCCATGATGCCGAGGCCGACGAAGCCGAGGTTGGCCATGCGCGCTCCGTCACCCGACCAGGAACACCGTGCACGTCCTCGCGCCGTGCGCACCGATGACGAGCGCCTGCTCGATGTCCGCCGTCTTCGACGGCCCGGAGATGAACGTGCCGAAGCCGGCGGCCGGGAAGGCGATGCGGCGGTAGGCCTCGTGCATGTCGTTCACGATCGCGTCCGCGGCGACGACGAGCGCGAGGTGCTCGGTCACGACGAACACGCCGCGGTGCTTGAGCCCGGAGGTGGGCAGCCAGACGGCGCCGTTCTCGGCCACCGCGAAGGCGCCGGCGAGGACGGCGAGGCCGATGCCCTCCATCTCGTGCGGATCGGCGAGCGCGTCGAGGGAGACGTCGCCGGCGACGCCCGGCACCGCGGAGAAGACCCGCTGCGCGCCGAGCTTCTCCGCGAGCGCCCGCACCTCGCCCGCGAGCGCCGCCGCGTCCGGGACGCGCACGAGCGCGCCCGCCACCGCCGCGACGGAGTCGGCGAGCTTCGCGGCGCGGTCGGGGAAGGACGCGCCGAGCTTCGAGAGGTCCGGCGCCGGGACGTCGGGCGCGTGCGCCCCGCGGAGGCGCTCGAGGATGGCGCGGCGCGCGTCGTCAGCCATGGCCCGCTCCGTGCGTCCGGCGCCAGGCGTCACGGAAGCTCTCGCGGGGCGCCGGCGGCAGCTCGCGCCGCCGTCCCCACGCGTTCCACGGCCCGTAGAGGAGCGGGCGCGGGAGCGCCCGGAGCACGAAGCGCGCGAACCGCCCCGCCACCTCGTAGAGCGCGCGGTGCGCGAAGATCGCCGCCGCGACGCGCATCGCGAGGCGCTTCCCGAGCGGCACGATGCGGCGCTGCGCGAGGTCCCTGCGCCGCGCGAGGAGCTGGTCGTGGAGGTCGATCTTGACCGGGCAGACGTCGTCGCACGAGCCGCACAGGCTCGACGCGAACGGCAGGGACGCGT
>DASSQM010000334.1:0-4075 GCA_035702465.1 Anaeromyxobacter sp.
TCGTCTCGAACCTCCGCGTCTACGCGCGCGCCGCCAAGCAGCGCGGCGACGCGCTCGACCACGTCCTGCTCTCGGGGCCGCCCGGGCTCGGCAAGACGTCGCTCGCGCACATCCTCGCGCGCGAGCTGAAGGTCTCGCTCCACGTCACGAGCGGCCCGGCGCTGGTGAAGAAGGGCGACCTGGCCGGGCTCCTCACCGCGCTCGCGCCGCGCGACATCCTCTTCATCGACGAGATCCACCGCCTCTCGCCGGCGGTGGAGGAGGCGCTCTACCCGGCCATGGAGGACTTCCGCTTCGACGTCGTGCTCGGGGCGGGCATCGGCGCGCAGACCATGGAGATGAAGCTCGAGCGCTTCACGCTCATCGGCGCGACGACGCGCACGGGCCTCCTCGCCTCGCCCCTCCGCGACCGGTTCCCGATCCAGGAGCGGCTCTCGTACTACGGCGCCGCCGAGCTGAAGGAGATCGCGGAGCGCGCCGCGAGGAAGCTCTCCCTGCCGGTGGATCCGGCCGGCGCGGAGGAGCTCGCGCGGCGGGCGCGCGGCACGCCGCGCATCGCCATCCGCCTCCTGCAGCGCGCGCGGGACTTCGCGCAGGTGGAGGGCGACGGGAAGCTCACGCGCGAGATCGTCGACACCACCCTGCGCCGGCTCGAGGTGGACGAGAAGGGCCTCGACGCGATGGACCGGCGCATCCTCGCGATCGTGCTCGACGCGTTCGGCGGCGGCCCCGTCGGCATCGACGCCATCGCGGCGGCGGTCGGCGAGGAGGGCGACACGATCGAGGACGTGTACGAGCCGTTCCTCGTCCGCGAGGGCTACCTGGCGCGCACGCCGCGCGGGCGCGTGGCGCTCCCCGCCGCGTACGAGCACCTCGGCCGCGAGCGGCCGCGTGGCAAGCAGGGCGCGCTCCTCTAGGCCGGCGCGCGCCGCCGGCCGGGCGCCGTCACCACGACACCCGCCGCGCGCGCCAGCGCGGCCGCCGCCCCAGCACGCGCACGAGAAGGAAGCCGGTCACGAACCCGCCGATGTGGGCGAACACGGCGACCCCCGGGTCGCCGCCGAACACCACCGCGATCACCTGCATGACGAACCACGCCCCGATGAAGAACGTCGCCGGCAGGTAGCGGAGCTGGACGAAGATCACGATCACGATGAGCGTGAGGACGCGCGCCTGCGGGAAGAGGACGAGGTATCCGGCGAGCACGCCCGCGATGGCGCCGGACGCGCCCACCATCGGCACGAGCGCGTCGCCCGACATGGTGGCGGCGACCGTCTGCGTGAGCGCCGCGGCGACCCCCGCGGCGAGGTAGAAGCCCACGAAGCGCAGCCGCCCGAGCGCGTCCTCGACGTTGTTCCCGAAGATCCAGAGCGTCAGCATGTTCATGCCGATGTGCGCGATGCCGCCGTGCATGAACATGCTCGTCAGGATCGTGAGCGGCGGCGGGACGATGTCCGGCTCGTTCACGTCCTGGAACGTGAGGATCTCGTAGGGGATGGCGCCGGCGCGGAGCACGGAGTCCTGGAGGCCGAACGAGACCTGCCACAGGAAGACGACCGCGTTCGCCGCGATGAGGGCGAACGTGACGATCGGCACCCGGCCGGTCGGAAGGTCGTCCTTCAGAGGGATCATGCTCGGTGGGCGTCCAGGGGGCCGGTTCCGCGTACCACCGGAGCGCACACATGGTATAAGGCGCGCGGCCGAACCGGGGTGGAACCGTGACGGTCTGACACGGATGTCGTGATTCCCGCGGGGAAGCGAGGGCGGAAGCGATAGCGGGTCGCCCCCGGGCGCACGAGGGCCTGGAGGCCAGGCAAAACGGTCCGTGACATCACGACGTTGCAGGGCAGCGACGGGCCGGTGAAAAGCGCGGGAATTCCGGTCGCGTGGCACATCGATTGCTGACCGGGTTACCTCGCGGGTGGTGCCGAGCCCGGATCGGACACGCACACACATGGCCCACTGGAATCAGCGGACGGTCGCCAAGCGCATCACCTGCGCCGGCGTCGGATTGCACTCCGGCAAGCCTGCCTCGCTGACGCTCGCCCCCGCGGCCCCGGACTCCGGCGTGACCTTCGTCCGGATGGACCTCGGGATCGAGATCCCGGCGCGCAACGAGCACGTGGCGGACACGACGCTCTCCACGAACCTCGCGCTCGGACGCGCGCGCGTCCACACCGTCGAGCACCTCATGGCCGCGCTGCACGGCATGGCCATCGACAACTGCCGCGTCGAGGTGGACGGTCCCGAGATCCCGATCCTCGACGGCTCGGCCGCGCCGTTCGTGTGCCTCGTCCAGGAGGCCGGGATCCGGGTGCAGCGCGCCGGAAAGCGCTACCTCGTCATCGAGCAGCCGGTGGAGATCCGCGACGGCGACAAGCTCGCGCGCCTCGAGCCGGCGAGCGCGTTCTCCGTCGACTTCACCGCGGACTTCGATCACCCGCTCATCACGAACCAGGCGTTCCGCGCGACGATCAACGACCGCGTGTTCGAGCGCGAGGTGGCGCGCGCCCGCACCTTCTGCTTCCGCAAGGACATCGAGCGCATGCAGGCGGCGGGGCTCGCGAAGGGCGGCAGCCTCGCGAACGCCATCGTCGTCGACGAGTTCTCGATACTGAACCCGGAGGGCCTGCGCTATCCCGACGAGTTCGCGCGCCACAAGGTGCTCGACGCCGTCGGCGACCTCGCCCTCTTCGGGATGCACGTGGTGGGCGCGCTCACGGCCGTGAAGAGCGGGCACGCCCTGAACCAGGCCCTGGTGCGCAAGGTCCTCGCCGACGCGGCGACCCACCGGGTCGTGCGCGTGACCGCCGAGACCGAGGTGCCGCGCGCCCGCGTGGTGCCCGTGCCCCCGCTCGGCTCGCCCGAGGGCCAGGTCGCCTGAGGCGCCGGCGCGTGCGCGCCGGCCCGTACGACGAGCGCAGGGCGAGCCTCGAGCTCTTCCACCGCCTCGCGGAGCCCGAGTCCGCCGCCGCGCGCACGCTCGTGCGCGAGCTCGGCATGCTCGAGGCCGTGCAGTTCCGCAACGTCGCGTTCGACTCCCACCGCGGCGCGCTCGCCGCGCACGGCGGCGCGGCGACGCCCGCCCTCTGGGACGGGGAGCGGCTCCACGTGGGGCTCGACGCCATCCGCGCGGCGCTCGGCGCCGCCCGGCGCGGATGACGGCCGGTACTCGACGTCCGGCCGAGGCACTTCTCGCGAAGCGAGACGTGCCCGGCCGCTCCTCGGCTGCTGCGGCTCCTAGTGCGGATGCGTGGTGTCGCCGCCCGGCCGGATCTCCCCGCGCCACGCGCCCGTCTCGGTCCCCCGCTCCTCGATGAACTTCTTGAAGCGCTCGAGGTCACCCTCGACGCGCCGCGAGACGACGCCGAGCACGTCGCCGACCTTCTCGAGGAAGCCCTTCGGGTCGTAGTCGAGGGCGAGCGTGACGTCCGTCCGCTCGCCGTCGAGCGGCGTGAAGATGACGACGCCGTGGTTCATCGCGCCGCCGGAGTGGCGCCAGGCGATGGTCTGATCCGGGATCTGCTGGACGATCTCGGAGTCCCACTCCTCGACCTTCCCGCCGATCTTCGCCTTCCAGTGGAGGCGCTTGTCGTCGAGCTGGCGGACCTCCTCGACACCCTCCATGAAGCGGGGGAACTCCTCGAACTGCGTCCACTGGTCGTACACCATGCGGATCGGCTTCTCGACGACGATGCTCTTCTCCACCCGTGCCATGACGGCCTCCCGTTCTCGTCGTTGACTTTCCGTGCGCCGCCCGAGGCGGCGCCGCTTCAGGCGCGCTGCGGCGCGGGGGCGGCCCCGTGCGCTGGCGCGCGCTCCGGCGAGGGCAGCGCCTCCCGGAACCGCGGCGCGCCGGCGCGGCCGCCGAGGATCGCCGCGGCGAGCGTGAGGAGGCCGAACACGAAGAAGCCCCACGCGCCCGCGGCCCCGGCCGTCTTCGCCTTCTCCGCCGCCGCGGGGGCGTTCTCCTGCGCCTGCTGCGCGAGCCCCTGCGCGCGCTCCTTGAGATCCTGCCCCTGCTGCTGCATCTCCCGGCGGTTCTGCGGGTTGGCGGCGGCGTTGCCCGCCGCCT
>DASSQM010000335.1:0-3669 GCA_035702465.1 Anaeromyxobacter sp.
GGCCGTCGAGGCGGCGTGCTCGGACGTCGCCGGCGGCCGTGCCCTCGCGGCCGCCGGCGACTCCGCGCCGCCGCGCCATCCCAACGTCCGGGCCCGCGCGTCGCGCGCCTCTGCGAGCGTGGCGGTCGCGTCGACCCGCTCGACGAGCCGTCCGCGGCCGTGATGGCGATGGGCGTCGCCGCCCGAGCGCGAGGGCGCCGGCGCGCGGCTACTCGGCGCGCGACCCCTTGAACGCGTCGGACCGCACGCCGTACTTCTTCAGCAGCCGGTGCAGGTTCTCGCGCGTCATCCCGGCGTGCTCGGACGCGCGGGTCACGTTTCCCCCGAACTGGCGCAGGAGCGCGACGAGGTAATCGCGGGACGCGCGATCGCGCGCTGCGACGAGCGCCTCGCGGAAATCCGTGGTCACCCCGCGCTGCTGCCGGTCCTGGAGCGCCCGCGCGATGACCAGGCAGACCTCCTCCGCCTCGAGCGGCTTCGCCACGTAGTCGAACGCGCCGCGGCGCATGGCCGAGACCGCATCCGGGATGGAGGCGTACCCCGTCATCATGACGACGCTCGTCGCCGGCGCGATGCGCTTCACCGAGTCGAGGAGGTCGAAGCCGCTCGTACCCGGCATGCGCACGTCCGTGAGCACCACGTCGAACGGCCGCTGCGCGAGGATCGCGAGCGCGTTGGCCGGGTCGGCGGTGGTCGTCACCTCGTACGACTCGCGGAGGATCGTCGACATCACCTCGAGCACGCTCTCCTTGTCGTCGACCACCAGCACCGATGCGCGCGGCATGCCTTCCTCCCTGGACCTCTAGGCCGTCGTGTCTGCGGCGGGGACGCGGACCACGAACCGCGCGCCGTCCCGGCGAGAACCGTCGAGCTCGATGTCGCCTCCGAGCGACTCGGCCATGGCGCGCGCGATCGCGAGGCCGAGCCCCGTCCCGCTCGCCTTCGTGGTGAAGAACGGCTCGAAGATCCGGTCGCGCAGCTCGGGCGCGATGCCCGGCCCCGTGTCGCTCACGGCGACCTCGACCACGGGGCCGGTTCGCGCGACGTCGATCCGGACCGCCCCGCCGGGCCCCGCCGCGTCGGCCGCGTTCTTCGCGAGGTTGAAGACCACCTGGCGGAACCGCGAGCGCGTCCCGAGCGACACGCCCGACCCTTGCACCACGATGGCCGGCACGGCCTCGCCGAGCGCGATGCGCAGGGCCTCCGCGACCTCCTCGCACACGTCCCAGAGGTCCACGCGCTCCGCCGCGAACGCGGAGGCGACGGGCCGGGAGAGCTGGAGGAGCGCGTCGACGATCTGCTTGCAGCGGACCGCCTCGCGCTCGATGCGGGCGAGGTGCTGCCCGACCTCGCCCTTCACGCGCCCGCGGTCGAGCGACACGTACCCGAGCATCACCTGGAGCGGGTTGTTGAGCTCGTGCGCGATCCCGGCGGCGACCCTGCCCAGGCCGGCGAGCTTCTCCGACCGGACGAGCCGCTCCTGGTGGAGCCGCAGCGACTCGGCCATCTGGTTGAACTCGGAGGCGAGCGCGCCGAACTCGTCCGCCCGGCCGATCTCGATCCGCGTCGCCAGGTCTCCGCTCGCGATCCGCGCCGCACCGGCGCCGAGGACGGCGAGCGGGCGAGCGATCGCGCGGGAGAGGTAGACGGCCAGGGTCGCGGCGAGCAGGAGGGTCCCGACGACGAACACGATCGCGGCCCGGAGCGTCCGGCGCTGGAGCTCCCCGACCGCGCCGCTCTGCTCCGCCACGCGGTCCCGCAGGAAGGAGAAGAAGTGGTCCGCGTTCACCTCGACGTCGAACATGAGCTGGTGGAGCCTTCCCTCGCCGGCCTCGCCCAGCGCGGGTCCGAACGCGCGCTCCCCGCCCTGGCCGTAGGACCGTTCGAGCTCCCGCGCCGCGGCCGCGATGTCCGCGATCCACACGATCGCCTCCGGCTCGTCGACCACCGCCGTGAGCATCGCGATCTGGTCGAAGACCCGCCTCCGCGCCTCGTCGCTCGGCGGCCGCGCGACGCCCACCGGCGCGTGCGGGGAGTAGAGGCTGCGCAGCCCGGACGCGACGTCGAGCGCGACGCGCATCTGGTGCTCGTGCTCGTGCAGGTACGCGAGCTGCTCCTCGATGCGCGCGAGCCCGGCGACCTGCCAGCCGAACGCCACGGCGAACGCCGCCGCGAGCGCGGCGAAGGCGAGCTGGAGCCGGCGGCGGGTGCCGAGCCGGAACGCTCCGGGGCGGGGCGGCCCCGGCATGGGGACGGCGCGGTCCGGTGTCTGCGCGCGGTCGTCGTCGACGGCCGGCGACGGAGCCGGCGGCACGGCAGCGGCGCTTCCGACCACCATGAGCGGCACCAGCACGCACCTCGGGGATCACCCTGCGGGGGCGCGGCGCGCGCACCCGAGGCCGTACGAAGGAGTTGATGTCGCGACCCCCGTTCGAAAGCCACACGTCCGTGGGACGCCTGCCTGCTCGAGCCCCGCGCGGGGTGCGCCGCTCACGGGACCGCGGGCGCTCCCTCCCCTCGCCCGTCGCTCGCGGCGATGCGCCAGCCGGTCGCCGAGTCCACCAGCACCGCCTGCGGGTTCCCGAAGGGGCGCGCCCGGATCTCGATGGCGTGCCCGCGCGCCCGGAGCGCCGCCGCCGTGTCGGAGTCGAGCGCCCACGGCTCGGCGATGATGCGGTCGGGTATCCACTGCTGGTGGATCTTCGGGGTGGAGAGCGCGTCGTCGAGCCGCATGTGGTGGTCCACGACGTTCACGACGATCTGCGCGACGGTGCTGGGGATGGTGGAGCCGCCCGGCGACCCGACCGCCAGCATGACGCGGCCCTCGCGATCGAGGAGCAGCAAGGGGGTGACCGACGAGAGCGGCACCTTCCCCGGCGCGATGGCGTTCGCGCCCGTGCCCTGCAGGCCGAACTGGTTCGGCACGTTCGGCGCGACGTCGAAGTCGTCCATCTCGTCGTTCAGGAGGATGCCGGTCCCGGGCACGACGAGGCACGAGCCGAAGTAGCCGTTCACGGTCGTCGTCATCGCCACCGCGTTCCCCTCTTTGTCGATGACGGAGAGGTGCGTGGTGTTCTCTCCCTTGGGCAGGGGTGGGCCGACCGCGGACGACGGCGTGGCGCGCTCGCCGATCTCGCCCGCGAGCTCCTTCGCGAACGCCGGGGTCGCCATCTCCTCGGCCGCCGCCCGCGCGCCCGGCACGAAGTCGGGATCGCCGAGGACGGCGGCGCGCCGGGCGTAGAGCCGCCGCTCGATCTCGACGAACCGGTGCAGCCACGGCTCGGGCCGCCACCCGCCCGCGCGCGGCTCCGTCCCCTCGATGGCCTGGAGCAGGGCGATGACGATCGCGCCGCCCGCCGACGGCGGGCCCGGCGCGAAGATCTCGTGGCCGCGGTAGCTGCCGCGCAGCGGCTCGCGCTCGCGGACGCGGTACCGCGCCAGGTCCTCCTCCGAGAGGATACCTCCGCGCGCCCGCACGGCCGCCACGATCCTCCGGGCCAGCGGTCCGCGGTAGAACGCGTCGGGCTCCTTGCCGAGGAGCCGGAGCGTCCGCGCGAGGTCCCTGCGCACGAGCCGATCTCCGGGCGCGCGCGGGTCGAGCTCGCCGCTCGGCCCGGGGGCGAGGAACTCGCGCGCCGCAGCCGCGTCGCCGCGCAGGCACTCGAGCCG